>JBAYFJ010000066.1:0-10740 GCA_041667245.1 Bacteroidales bacterium
AGAAGTCATCTTGCCATCTAACGTGAGATATGGGATGATCGGCACCGTGTCGATAACATGGAGCGCCATCGGCAAGCCTTCCCCTCCCAGTACCTTAGAAAGAGAATCGAAAAGGACACCGGAGAACTCTTTGTCCTCCATAGCCCCGTAGACATTGGCGATTCCCGTTATTATCCTCTCAAAATAGAAAAAACCGTTATGCTCCTTTTCGTCAATAATCCTATCAAGGCAAGGAGACACCACATCGAACATCTCTTTCGTAATCCAAAGTTTTCTGGAATCGTCCGAAGTGTTTTCCTCACATTCAATGATGTGATTATCAATAAGGCAGGTGTCGAAAATATGATAATCGTAAAGCATCTTTTCGCCGGGGCCCATCTGAACCAGCGCCTCGAGTATCCGCAAGTCGTACTCAACCAGATGGTTGAGCCAGATTTCGGGCTCCTCGGCAACGTGTTTTGCGATGGCGGAGACAATCTTGTCTTTGGTCATTTTAAGCGGAACCTTGAAAAACAGGAAATCAGCTTCATCTAAAAGCGAATCCTTTTTCAGGGGAGCGAGCAAATCGGCAAAAAAGTTTTGTTTCATTCTCTGTTCAAATTCATGAACGGACAGCTGCGAGAATCACTTCACCGAGAGTGGGATGAGCGTGAATCACGCTTGCAAGATCTTCAGAAGTAGCCTTACCGTTCATCATTGCGGCGACTTCCTGAATGATGTCTGACGCATGCGCCCCGAACAAATGGCATCCTAAAATCTGACCTTTCTTGTGTTGTTCATCGCCTTCAGACACAATTATTTTCACGAATCCGTCAGGCTCAGCCATACTTACGGCCTTGCCGTTCGCTCTGAAGAATGATTTCATACATTTGAATGCAAGGCCTTCCGCTTTACACTCTTCCTCCGTCTTTCCGACAACCGCAAGCTCTGGATTGGTGAACACTGCCGCCGGAACGATGGAAAAATCAATCTTATCCACCGGAGAGTCCGCGTCTTTACCCGAAGAGACCGCAAGGATGTGATTCAATGCGCGCTCCCCTTGGAAAGTGGCTACGTGGGCAAGCATAATTCCGCCCGTGACATCACCTACCGCATATATGTTAGGAATGCTTGTCTGCATGTTCTCGTTCACCACAACGCCCCTCTTTGAGCACTCGATGCCGCACTCAGCCAGATTCAGAGAAGACATATTCGCCCGCCTTCCCACTGCCATCAGAACTTTGTCAGCCTCGACAGAGCACTCTTTCTCGTTCTTCAGATAATTGACGCTCAAAGAACCGTCCTTATTCTTGACAATAGACTGGACTTGAGCTGACGTGTCGATTGCGATGCCTCTTTTCACAAGGGCCTGTTTCAAGCGTTTGGCAAGATCAACATCGAAACGGGGCAGTATGTCTTTGCAGTACTCCACTACGCTGACCTCACTTGAGAAACTCCTGAATATGGAAGCGAATTCAAGACCGATGACTCCTGCGCCAATGACGCAGAGTCTCTTAGGAACTGATTCCAAATTCAAGATGTCCGAAGATGTGAGCACACCTTCGGAATCCGAACCCGGCACCGGCAGAAACGCCGGCACAGAACCTGTCGCTATGATGATGTAATCGGAAGCAATGTCTTTCCCGTCCACTGTAACTGTCTTCGAATCTTTAAGCGAGGCCTTTCCCCTCAGCAGGGTTATGTTCTTTCCCTTCATCAGGAATTCCACACCGTTTCTGAGTTGTTCCACCACTTCGTTCTTCCTCTTCAGTACTTTCCCGAAATCGAAAGAATAATTAAGATCCTCAACCCCGAAAGCGTCCGCCTTAGAGAGGTCCTCGACAAACTGCGCGTTACGGCAGAATGATTTCGTAGGGATGCAACCCTCGTTAAGACAGGTGCCCCCGAGAGGGCCGTCTGAAATGATGGTTACCTCTATACCAAGCCCGGCAGCGCGGACCGCAGTCTCATAACCGCCTGGACCTGCTCCGATAATTGTCAGTCTCATAGCCATTTAATCAATTTATATGATCTTTGAATTTAAGTATTGGATTACGCGCTGCCGTGGTCTCGTCAGGACGTGAGATAGGAGTGTTGTGAGGAGCGCTCTTAAGATAGTCAGGATTGGACTTGGCCTCGCCCGCAATCTTCCTCATCGCATCCATAAAGGCGTCAATCGTCTCTTTCGACTCCGTCTCCGTCGGCTCTATCATAATCGCCTGATGGAAAAGCAGAGGGAAGTAAATGGTCGGCGCATGGAAACCGTAGTCCAGAAGTCTCTTCGCAACGTCCAGCGTGCTCACACCGTTTGGCTCCAAAAGTCCGTCGAACACGAATTCGTGCTTGCACACTCCCGGGATAGGGAGTTTGTAACAGTCTTTAAGAGTCTCCTTGACATAGTTTGCGTTCAACACTGAGTACATTCCTGCGAACTTTAAATTCTGTTTCCCAAGCATAAGGATGTAGGCATACGCTCTGAGCATAACTGCGAAATTACCCGTGAATCCGGACACTTCGCCCGCAGTCTCTGGACATTCGCATTCCCCTACCCGACTGAAAGAACCGTCCTCATTTCTGATGACGCGAGGTACAGGCAGGCAATGGACAAGATTCTTGGCCACGCCGACAGGTCCGGATCCCGGGCCGCCGCCGCCGTGAGGTGTCGAGAACGTCTTGTGCAGATTGATGTGCATAATGTCGAAACCCATATCCCCCGGTCGAACCACTCCAAGAAGCGGATTGAGGTTCGCTCCGTCATAATAGAGAAGACCTCCGCATCCGTGAACCAGAGAGGCTATTTCCTTGATATCCTTCTCGAAAAGTCCGAGAGTGTTGGGATTGGTCATCATAATGCCGGCCACAGTCTCGTCAAGAAGGGGCTTAAGGTCATGAACATCAATACGTCCGTCTTCTCTGGATTTTACCTCGACGACTTGGAGACCGCAGACTGCCGCACTCGCCGGATTAGTTCCGTGAGCGCTGTCCGGAACGATGATCTTCGTCCTCTTGAGGTCACCTCTGAGAATATGGTACTTTCTCATAATCATAAGACCTGTGAGTTCACCGTGCGCCCCGGCGCAAGGTGCGAAAGTGAAATGAGAAAGTCCCGTGATTTCCGCAAGAGCCTTGTCCAATCCGTCATAAACAGCCAATGCGCCCTGCACGGAAGAATCAGGCTGAAGCGGATGCAGCATCTGGAATGCGGACATATTTGCTATCTCCTCATTGATTTTAGGATTGTACTTCATCGTGCAGCTGCCGAGTGGGTAGAAGCCGGTGTCCACGCCGAAATTCATCTGAGAAAGATTGGTGTAGTGCCTCACCACATCGATCTCGCTAACCTCAGGCAAATCCGGAGAGGAGCCGCGTTTCAAATAGGAAGGCAGAGCCTCAGTGGTGTCAGACCATTTGCAAGAAGGCAGAGAGTAACCGACTCTCCCCTTTTTCGACAATTCGAATACAAGTTTATCGTAATATCTCATAATTATGCCTCCTTTATGACTTTGACGAGTCCGTCGATTTCTTCTTTGGTCCTTTTCTCAGTGACACAGAAACTTACCAGTCCGTCTCCCAGATCCAAGGCGCCGAAATAGCCGGCGTCAAGAAGCCTCTGCTGCAATTTGCCGGTATCGCATAACGCCTTGAGAGTGAACTCGTTAAGGAAAGGCTGATCAAAAACAGCCTCGAATTTGCCCGTCTTGAGAAGCTGAGCGTGAAGATAATGGGCTCCGCCATAAGACAAATCGTTCACTCTCTTAAGCCCTTCAGGTCCCATCAGGGAAAGATAGACCGTGACGAACAATGCCAGCAAAGACTCGTTTGAGCAGATGTTGCTTGTGGCCTTGTCTCTGCGGATGTGCTGCTCGCGCGCCTGAAGAGTAAGGACATAACATCTCCTGCCCTCGGAATCTTTGGTCTCGCCGACGATTCTGCCCGGCATCTTTCTGACAAACTCTTTCTTGCAAGTCATAAACCCTACGAAAGGTCCTCCGTAACAAATAGGAATACCGAGAGACTGACCGTCACCAACAGCGATGTCGGCTCCCCATTCACCGGGGGTCTTGATCACTGCAAGAGAGGAAGGATCGCAATACTCAGTCAGCACTCCGCCTTCCTGATGGATCGCGTCAGCGAATCCCGTCAGGTCCTCGATAACGCCGAACTTGTTGATCCCGGGCACGATTACTCCTGCCACATCGCCCGCCTCAAGTTCCTTATTAAGTTCCTCAAGCGAGGTTCCGCCTTCTTTCTGTCCGAGGACAGTAAGCGGAACTCCGTGATAGAAAGCATAAGTCTGAACAGTCTTGATGACATTCGGAAGCATTGTTCCGGCAATCAAGACCCTGCTTTTGTGCTTTGTGCAGGAAACGGACATCTTCATTGCCTCCGCGGCAGCCGTGGCTCCGTCATAGAGAGAAGCGTTGCTGACATCCAGTCCCGTCAATTCGCACATCATACTCTGGTACTCGAAAATGTAGCGCAGAGTGCCTTGGGAAATCTCAGCCTGATACGGTGTGTAAGCAGTCAGAAATTCGGAACGCGAAGTTATGTACGGGATAACTGACGGAGTGTAGTGGTCGTAAGCGCCTGCGCCTACGAAAACCTTCAAAGGAGTGTTCCTCTTGCCGAGAGCCTCGAAGAAATCCCTTACCTCCTGCTCGGACAATGCGTCCGGCAGATTGTAGTCTCCTTTATGTTTGAAATCTTCAGGGACATCACTGTAGAGGTCGTCCAAAGACTTTACGCCGATTCTGTCCAGCATCTGCCGGACATCCTCATCTGTCTGAGGAAAAAAAGAGAAATTTGACATCTTCCGCAATGGTGTTACTCGGAGACTGCTTTGTAAGCCTTTGAATCAAGCAATGTGTTGATCTCTGCGGGATCACTCATCTTGACTTTGATGATCCAGTTCGCATAAGCATCCTGATTGATCATCTCCGGAGCATCCTCCAAAGCCTCATTCTTCTCAACCACTGTTCCTGAAACCGGAGAAATCAGGTCACTGGAAGCCTTAACGCTTTCCAAAGCGCCGAATTCCTCGTTGGAAGTCACCTCGTCGTCGACGTCAGGCATATCCACATAAGTGATGTCGCCCATTTCTTTCTGAGCGAAATCCGTGACACCGATAACTGCGATGTCGCCTTCAACCTTGACCCATTCGTGAGACTCGCTGTAACGGAGTCCTTCAATTATCTTACTCATAACTTTAAATTTAATTAGATTATTATTTATTTCTTGTAATTTGTCTGATAGAAACGCTTTTTGATGACAATCCCCGGGAACACTTTCTTGCGTATCCTGATGAAAAGCCGGGTCCCGAGTGCGGAATACTGCTTGTCCACCAGAGCGAAGCACAAACTCTTGTCAAGCGAGATAGAGTGATACCCCGTTGTCACGACACCTACCTGGGTACCGTCCTCAAGCTCAACAGGATACGTGGCGCGAGGAATGGCCTTGTCCTGAATCTCGATTCCAACGAGTTTCTTTGTCATGGCGCCTGCTTTCTGCTCCACTAAAGCGTCTTTGCCGATGAACTCAGGTTTGTCAAGTTTGCAGAACATACTCAGTCCGGCCATAACCGGGGATATTTCTGCGCTCAGTTCGTCCCCATAAAGAGGAAGACCGGCCTCGAAACGAAGAGTGTCCCTGCATCCGAGTCCGCAAGGGGTGACACCTGCGTCAAGCAAAAGCTGCCATATCTGTTTTGTGCCTTCGATGGTAGTATAGATCTCAAAACCGTCCTCTCCAGTGTAGCCGGTACGGCTGACTATCATCCTGTGACCTTTCCACTGAGATTCAAAATATTCATAGAAAGTCAGCTGTGAGGCTTCCTTTATGCCCAAGACATCAAGGAGCGTCTTCTCCGAATCAGGGCCTTGTACCGCAATCTGCCCCCACGCATCCGACTGATTGTCTATCTTGACGTTGTACTCTCCCACGTTGTCACATATCCATTTGTAGTCTTTGTCTATGTTCGCAGCGTTCACCACCAGCAGGAAATGCTCCGGCTTGAACTCTCTGTACACGAGAAGATCGTCTACGACTCCCCCGTCGGGATACAGCATCATCCCATAAAGTATTTTCCCAGGGTCGAAACCTTTGATTTCGTTTGTGAATATGTGATCGATGAAATCCTCCGCGTCATTGCCCGAGATAAAAATCTCACCCATATGTGAGACATCGAACATACCGACTTTGTTTCGCACGGCGAGATGCTCGTCAGTAATTGTAGAGTACTGAATAGGCATCATGAAACCGGCGAAAGGGCTCATCTTTGCCCCCAGAGCGACGTGACTGTCATAGAGACAGGTTTTCTTGAGTTCTTCTTCCATATCAATTAGTTGTTATCTGTGTTAAAAATCAAATCCGACAATTTCTTCTCGTCAAGGTTCCTCACTATCTTGCTAAGCTGCAATCCTTCCAAAGCCTTCTCCACCTCAACACGCGAAAGAGGACAGCCTCTGAGCCTTGAGCTCAGCATAGAATCCAATTCCGAGGGAGCGCATTCCCCAAGTTCGCTGACAAGGAAATAATCCCCGTCCAGATGCACTGCGTCAATCTTGTCTCCCTTCATATCAATCATCACGGCGACCTCGCCGACATTTTCCGGCTTCCCACGGAACTCCAGTCCGTAATCCTTTCTTCTGCCTTCAAGAAAAGCCGGATCAAGATAGCCTTTTTCAATTTCCTCAATCTCGCCCACCTGCTCCGGAGTCAGGACGATTTTTTCCTGCTCGCAGAAGAAATCCACAAGAAAGCTTTTGAATTCTCTAATATCGGCATATTTTCTGACATTTACATCATCCGAACCGACAAGAAAATCCCTGACGTTCGCAACGTGTTGTCTCACAGAGGCTACTCCTTTGCTGGTAATTTTCGCTTTCGAAGGGGTTATAGCCTTGGACAATGCGTTGAAATCGGAATCGAAAAGCAAAGTGCCGTGGACCACGCTCGATTCCTGCATAAGATAAAACGCATTGCCTGAGACTTTCTTCCCGTCCACAAGCACGTCATTTCTACCCGACGGCTCTGCGTTAAGGCCGAGTCTTCTAAGGCACAGGGCGAGCCTACGGAGAAACCTGTCAAAAGTGAAAGCCACATCCGTGCTGTCCGACACGCATGATAGCATAATGTTCCCTAAGTCGGAATAGACGCAGCCGCCGCCGCTTTTCCTTCTGAAAAGATTGATTCCGTTCTCTCTGCAATAAGGCAGATTCACTTCCGCCTCCATAACCTGATTTCTGCCGAAGATGACGGTAGGCGAAACCTGCCAGATGAAGAAAGCCTCTTTGGAGCCATTTTGCGTTGGTCTGTCCATAAGGATCTCGTCAAGATGTCTTGAGACATACTCCTCCATAGCAAGGTAAAAGACCAGACGCCTACCGTATTCTCCGACCTCGGTCGAATCCGGATTGACGTCAGGCAATGTCACATAATACATATTTTAAAGAGCAAGTCTGAAACCGAATGACCCTTTGACCGACGAAGCCGGAAGATGTGACCGGTTGGCAACTCTGCAAGTCCGCGCTATTCCGCAGGCGCTTCCGCCTCTATTGACACGTTCAGTTCCGACATCAGGACCGGTTGGATTGTCCTTAGCATCTTCCTGATAAAGGGCATAATAGTCGTTGCACCACTCCCACACGTTGCCGCTCATATCGTATATGCCTAATTCGTTAGGCATCTTGGTGGCCACTTTCTCAATCAGCTGGTCGTTATTGTACACCGCAACGTTCTCAATAAAGCGTGATTTACCGCTGTACATATAGCCGAGAGACTTATTTCCTCCTCTCGCCGCATATTCCCACTCAGCCTCTGTCGGCAGACGGAAAATTCTCCCTGTCAATGAATTGAGCTCTCTTATGAAAAGCTGAGCGTCGTACCATGAGACGTTCACCACAGGCTTCTGCAAATCCTTGTTCCCGACCGGAAGATAGCCGGCGACGGCCTGCCACAAAGCAGCCGTAACCTCTGTCTTACCGATGGAAAAATCATTGAGAGTCACCTTGTGGACAGGCTTCTCGTCATCCTCCACATAAGTGCTCTGTTCAGGAGTGCCTCCCATATCGAAAGAGCCGCCTTTGACTGCTATCATATTGAAACTAACACCTTTGACATCGAAACTCTCATCCTTGCGCTCACCAGTTTCCTTCTTCAAATTGCTTCCGGTGAGATAGTCGAGAATGTCCGCGTCGAATTTTTTGTCAGTGCTCACCGCTATCCTGAAACCAAGATTGCCGGACTTTGACAAAAGGCCTATTCCGTCACGCAATTTCGGCTCTCTGACAACAAATAATTTAGTTTCCGCAGGTCCTTTCGGATTCACATCCAGATCCGGAGCGTAATCCGGCTCGTAAAAGTCCGAGCAGAACTCTCTCAAATCCTTGAAAGGGACAGCCTCACCGTTAAGTATAGAGAACTCCCATTCCGCTTCAGTCGGAAGACGGAAAGGAACGCCTGTGAGTTTGCCGAGCTTCTTGATAAATTTGTCACAGTCCTTCATAGTAACTCCCGTGACAGGAAGATTCTCCCCGATTACCGTGCCGGGATTGTCGCCCATCACCGAAATCCACAATTTCTGAGACACAGGCTGGACACTGATAGCGAATCCGTCAAGCAGGACTTGATGCAGTTTCGCATTGGTGACAAGCATCCCTCTCGGAGTGTATCCCATTGCGAAAGAAGCGCCAGGGACTTCCGCCACGGAGAAAGACACACCGTTGGCCTCATACTGCGGCTCCACCTTGGATATCGTGAGGGTTTGAGCGTTTTTTTCAGAGCAAGAAAGGACTGACGTGCCTATCAAGGCCAAAATTGATAATCTAAATAATCTATTCTTCATAACTGTTAACTTTGTTGGCCGGATTTAATTTTTTTGAAAACGCTCTTTATGGATTCACCAGCTTCGAATTTGTTCAAAGACTTTTCTGCCCTCGCTACCGCTTTTTCAGGGCCCCACCCGCGAAGACTCGCATATTTAGCGATAATACAATCATATAACCTATGATCGTGGGTTACTCTTCTCAAGTCGTTATAGCAATCTTCCTTGGTGAGACGCTTCTTGAATTTGCAACGATTGACATCTATGATTGTGAAATGATAATAGCCACCCTCTCTGCGATAGAGGATGTTCGTAAGATTCAGATCTCCGTGTTTCACGCCTTTTGCGTGGATCTCTGCTAAGAAACCGGCCACTGCTTAAGCAAGTTCTTTGTCGAAGTTCTCTACCCCGACAAGACGGTTGTAGACAAAAGGATCATTACATTTCTCATATATGAAAAAACCTCTGCTGAAGAGTCTGCCTTTACTCAACTCTATGAACGCTACCGGCTTTGGGACATCGAGCCCCATACTTCTGAGGCGGAATGAATAACAGTAGGCTCTCGCCGCCTTAGTCTGGCGAAAATAGGTGTAGACAAACCTCTGAAACAGAGAAGGAATCTTGTATGATTTGACGATCCACTCTCCCCATTGCGTGCTGAAGGCCTTGACCACATTCCTGCGATCGTCAAGAAGAAGGCCCTGATCTTTCATATCGAAGAGCTCCGGGATGTGATTGATGAATTCTCCGGACTGTTCAAAATCCGGATTAAGTACCTTTTTCGTAACTGAAAGTTCTAATTTCGAATCGTTATTCATTCTGTACAGGTCAAATCAATGTCATAAATTTCAAATTTCCGATATTTTCCATAATTTTGCAAAATAATTTGATAAAAATGGACAATATTAAAGGACAGAAATTCACTGTCAAGCATTCCGGCCCGCTACTCGACTATCTTTACGAGTTGTTTCCGCAACAAAGCAAAAAAGGAGTCAAAGCCTATCTAACTAACTCTCAGATACTTGTAAACGGGCGTAACGTCACTGCGTTCGACGCTCCTCTTTTTCAGGGAGACACAATCGTCGTGATTGCCAAAGGGGTGTCTATCGCAAATTCTGTCCGCACTGCCGTGAAAGAGGATGCCGAGGATCAGGGAGTGGAGGTTCTTTACGAAGATGAGCACTTTATAGTCGTGAACAAGAAAGCCGGTATTCCGACCATTGAGCCGGCAAGAAGGAATCTTTCTCCTTCTGAAATGACTAAGAAAGGTGAGATGGCCAGTTTCAATTCTCAGAAAAGAGCGGTAACCGTCTATTCGATTCTGAGCGACTTTATGAAGACCAGAGCCCGTTCCGACAGGAAGAATCTCAAGATTTTCACCGGTTCCACAAGAATATGGATTGTCCACAGGCTCGACAGAGACACTTCCGGGATTCTGTTGTTCGCAAAGGACGAGAAGACCAAGGATCTTATGCAGAGCAAATGGAATTCAATTGTCTACGAGAGAAAATACGTCGCATTCGTCGAAGGGGCTTTCGACCCTGCGGAAGGCACTATAGTATCATGGCTTAAAGAAGACCCTAATTCTTTGAAAGTGTGGTCGAACGAAAAAGAAATCCCGGGATCGGACAAAGCCGTGACTCATTACAAGACGCTTGAGAAAAGAGGCAATTATTCTCTGGTGGAGTTTCAATTGGAGACTGGACGCAAAAATCAGATCAGGGTTCAGGCGTTGTCCAAAGGACATCCTATCGCCGGTGACAGGAAATATGACGCCAAGACCAACCCGATAGGTCGTCTCGCGCTACACGCGGAGACTCTGGTGTTCAGAGATCCTTACACCAACGAGACTCTTTCTTTCTCCACAAAACTGCCGAAGGAATTCTCCAAAATCAAATAAGCGACTTTATTTGGCTGTCCTCACCTGCTAACATTTCTTG
>JBAYFJ010000067.1:0-10633 GCA_041667245.1 Bacteroidales bacterium
CCGTTCCCTCTTGCATTCCACCGCCATAACAGGGCCACCGCGCCTGCCGTACACTATAATGTCGGCGCGATAGTCTTTCTCGCCGAAACTGAATGCGACCTCGCTCATCATAAGATGCATCGGGACACCGGCCTGTTCGTTCAAAATCCTCACAAACCACTGTCTCACATCTTCTTCAGGAGTCTCGGCCACCATTTTCTTCCGTAATGGATCCCAGATGCTCTGCTGCGGCATAACCACTAATTTTACGCAAAGATACTTATTTTGAAGAATTATTTGAACACCCCCGACCCGAAACTCTCTCACCGCAATAATGATTTGGAAAATAATTCTGATTTCCATAACTTTGTCTCAATTACCGGGGATGTTTTGGTTTTGACAGCATTGATGTCGGACGGTAAGCACGCCGGGCGTAGAAGATTTGCCCGTTAATCTCAGTCTTCAAATTTTAGTTGCTGATAACAACTACGCACTCGCTGCCTAATTGACCAAGTCAATTGACTTAATCCAGGCCGCCAAGGTTGCAGCCAGGACGAGTATCCCGCCGGCTTTAAGCCGATTATGTCCGGAGTTCGGGGTATAAAATCAAATTGGACGCTCGGAGGGACTCCTTTAAACTCCGCTAAGATTCAAAGGATAAGGTCCGTTTAGCCTGTCTTCCGGCAGTTCGGACTCGAAAATCAAAGAAAGAATAAGCGTGTAGAAAGCTGCCTGGTGCGATGTTTGGACGGCGGTTCGAGTCCGCCCATCTCCACAAACAACACTAACTATCAATCAGTTACGTCTAACAAGGACTAAATCGGGGTTATAGTCCCCGATTTAGTCCTTGTTAGTGTGCACCCGCACTTGTTCAGCCTATCAAATGCCACAAATGTCACTAAAAGACAATAAAGCATCACTGAGCACCCCCGGAATGGCTACTCGGAGGCCGATGGCTGAGGTGAGGCGGCGGCGCGGAGAGAAGCGACGAGGGAGTCGAATTCGTCGGTAGAGATCATCGAGCAGCTGCCGTTAAACTTCGAGTTGAGCTCGAACTTCACGCGGCGAACGTGCAAATCCCCGTCAACACAGGCTGACTCCTTCAGAGACAAAGTGTCCTTAGCGAAGATTTGTCCGGCAATCTTGCCGGAGAAATCCACATTCTCAGACACTATGACACCTTTGATAACAGCACGTTCACCCACCACAACCTTGCCGTCGGAAACGATGTTCCCCTCAAGACTCCCGTCAATACGTATGTCATTGTGAGAGGACACGTCCCCTTTGATGAAAGTGCCGAAGGAAACCCTGCTGACATCATTCACATTGAGGACAATCCTGTCACCCTTTGACTTGGAACCGGAAAATAGACCCATATCAAAAAAAACTAAACCAGACCCTTACCGTGGCAATTCTTGTACTTCAGACCTGAGCCGCAAGGACAAGGATCATTTCTGCCTATCTTCTTGTCCACGTGGATAGGAGTCCTCGCCTTCTGCTCGCCGTTAGTGCTAAGCTCACCTCTGTTGGTCTGCATATTGCTCATATCAGTCTTGCGAGGCTGAGGAGCCCTTGCCGGCTGAGCCTCGTCTCTGTCCCTAAGCGGGATGAATGAACGGAGCAGGAAGGAAAGCACATCCTTGTTCAACTCCTCAAGCATTGAAGCGAACAGATTGTAACTCTCCAGCTTGTAGACAACGATAGGATCCTTCTGCTCGTAAGCAGCGTTCTGAACGGACTGACGAAGATCATCCATATCACGCAAGTGCTGTTTCCAATGCTCGTCAATCTGGTAGAGAATAAGAGACTTGCTCAAAGCCTTTGCAATCTCCCTGCCGTCAGTGTCGTAAGCCTTCTTCAAGTCCACGCTGAGCTGAAGCACCTTCCTGCCGTCAGAGAAAGGAATTGCGATGTTCTGGTACATATTCCCCTGTTTCTCATAGACTTCCTTGACGAAAGGATATACCTTCTGAACCATCGCGTCCATACGGCGGTCGTAAACATCCTGCATGTGAGCGCGGAGTTTCTCAACCAGCTGAGCGGGCTTGGACCTCTCGTAGACATCTTTGTCAAAATCCAAATCTATAGACAGCTGAGCCATCACGTTAGCCTGAAAATCCTCGAAATTCATACCCTCGGATTTCTCCACTATAATGCTGGCAGTGTCAATCATCATATTCATAACGTCAATCTCGATACGCTCCCCGGAAAGGGCGTTACGTCTTCTGGAATAGACAGCCTCCCTCTGGTAATTCATCACGTCATCGTACTCAAGCAGACGCTTTCTGATTCCGAAATTGTTCTCCTCGACCTTGCGCTGAGCCTTCTCTATGGCATTTGAAAGCATTCCGCTCGTCATTGCCTCGTCATCTTTCATACCGAGTTTGTCAACGATGGAAGCAATCCTCTCGGAGCCGAAAAGACGCATCAGCTTGTCCTCAAGAGACACATAGAACTGTGAGGATCCGGGGTCCCCCTGACGACCCGCACGGCCTCTCAACTGCCTGTCCACACGACGGCTGTCGTGTCTCTCAGTACCAACGATCGCAAGACCGCCAGCCTCCTTGACTTCAGGAGAAAGCTTGATATCGGTACCACGACCCGCCATGTTGGTGGCAATGGTCACGGTACTTGACTGACCAGCCTGCGCCACGATGTCAGCCTCTCTTGCGAACTCCTTCGCATTCAAGACATTATGTTTAATGCCGCGTCTAACCAGCAATCTGCTGAGCAACTCGGAAGTCTCGACATCCGTAGTGCCCACCAGTACAGGTCTCCCCTCTTTTGTCAGTTCAACGACTTTCTCAATCACAGCCATCATCTTTGCAGCCTTAGTCTTGTAGATGAGATCGTCCTCATCCTTTCTGACAATAGGCTTGTTGGTTGGAATCACGACCACATCCAGTTTGTAGATGGACCAGAACTCGCCCGCCTCCGTCTCCGCGGTACCGGTCATACCGGCCAGCTTGTGATACATACGGAAATAGTTCTGAAGAGTAATAGTCGCGAAGGTCTGAGTCGCAGACTCCACTTTTACCGATTCCTTTGCCTCGACAGCCTGATGAAGCCCGTCGCTCCAGCGTCTGCCCTCCATAATACGGCCGGTCTGCTCATCCACGATCTTCACCTTGTTCTCGACAAGAATGTAGTCCACATCCTTGGTGAACATTGCATAAGCCTTTAGAAGCTGGATGACCGTGTGCACACGCTCGCTCTTGATGGAGAAATCCTCCATAAGAGAATCCTTCTTCTCCTGCTTCTCCGCAACGGAAAGATCGCTTTTCTCAATCTCGGCTACCTGTGAGCCTACGTCCGGAAGGACGAAGAAAGCCGGATCTGACACGCTCTCCGCAAGAGAATCGTGACCCTTGTCCGTCATATCCACGGCATTCTGCTGCTCTTCGATAACGAAATAAAGAGGGTCAGTGACAATGTGCATTTCCTTGTCATTGTCCTGCATATAATAGTTCTCAGCCTTCTGAAGCAGCTGTTTCATACCGGGCTCACTGAGGTACTTGATCAAAGGCTGGTACTTAGGCAGACCTTTGTAGGCTCTGAGCAGCAGTTTGCCGCCTTCCGCCTCATCGCCTGAAGCGATTGTCTTCTTTGCATCGTTCAGGACCTGATTGACAAGCGTCCTCTGGTTCTGGTAAAGTTTCTCCACGTAAGGCTTGAACTCAAGGAACTGAGCGTCATCCTCCGCCTTCGGAACGGGACCTGAAATAATCAAAGGGGTTCTCGCGTCATCAATCAACACGGAGTCGACCTCATCAACGATTGCGAAATGATGCTTTCTCTGAACCAGATCATTGATAGAACCTGACATATTGTCACGAAGGTAGTCGAAACCGAATTCGTTGTTGGTACCGAATGTGATGTCGCAGTTATATGCCTTCTTACGCTCCTCGCTGTTCGGCTGGTGTTTGTCGATACAATCCACCGAAAGACCGTGGAACATATACAGAGGACCCATCCACTCGGAGTCACGCTTGGACAGATAGTCGTTCACTGTGACCATATGCACGCCCTTGCCTGACAATGCGTTAAGGAACACCGGCAATGTCGCCACGAGGGTTTTTCCCTCACCGGTGGCCATCTCCGCAATCTTTCCCTGATGAAGCACTATACCTCCGACCAGCTGCACGTCATAATGGACCATATCCCAGGTAATCTCGGTGCCGCCCGCTTTCCAATGGTTCTGATAGACAGCCTTATCGCCGTCTATATGCACGAAATCGTGATTGGTGCTGAGATTACGGTCGAAGTCATCTGCCGTCACCTCTATGGTGGGATTCTGGGCGAATCTTCTCGCTGTGGATTTCATAATGGAGAAAGCCTGCGGAAGAATCTCGTTCAGAGCCTTCTCAATCTCCTCGTCCTCTTCTTTGACAAGTTTGTCGGACTCGGTTGCAAGTTTTTCCTTCTTGTCGATGGAGATGTCCGTGTCCAGTTCAAGCTTGATTTCAGAGATTCTCTTCTCGAAAGGGGCTTCTTTGTCCCTCATAAAGCGTTTAAGTTCCTCAGTCTTCGCCCTTAGGGCGTCATTAGACAAAGCGTCTATTTGCGGATATGTCTCAAGTATTTGATTGAGAATAGGTTGGAGAACTTTCATATCCTTTTCGGACTTTGTGCCGAAAATTTTCTTGATTACGTCAACGAATGCCATATAAATATTATTCTAATTATGATGTGAATTCCGAACTAACAAATATAGAGTTTTTTAGATTATAAGCAAAAACCATTTTAATGATTTGACAAATTAGCACTTTTTTATCGATTTTTATTGCAAATACAAACTAATCAGCCTATTTTTACTTTTTGTAAACACAACACTAAATAGTATGCCAAACATTTCAGAACGCGGTGTCGCCGCACCGGAATCCCCTATACGAAAACTCGCTCCCTACGCATTGGAAGCGGAGAAAAGAGGGATTAAGGTATATCATCTCAACATAGGACAGCCTGACCTGCCATCGCCTCAGAACGCCATAGACGCTTTACGACAAATTGACAGGACCACTTTGGAATACAGCCCGAGTCAGGGATTCGAAAGCATTAGGGAAAAGTTCGTCAAATACTACTCCCGCTTCGGCATTCCCCTAACTCCGGATCAAATTATCGTTACTACTGGTGCGTCAGAAGCCCTTATGATGATTTTTCTTGCGTGCCTCGACCAGGGAGACGAGCTGATAATGACAGAACCCGGCTATGCCAATTACATCTCGATCGCCATTGCAGCCGGCATTGTCGTAAAGACAGTGACTGCGAAAATAGAAAACGGGTTCGCACTTCCTCCGGTCGAGGAATTCGAGGAGAAGATCACCCCGAAGACCAAGGCGATTCTGATTTGCAATCCTAACAACCCCACCGGCTACCTCTACACTCCCGAAGAACTGGACAAGCTGAAAGACATAGTAAAAAAGCACAATCTGTATCTTTTCGCCGATGAGGTCTACAGAGAATTCGTGTACACAGACGAGCCCTACGTCTCGACCCTAAAGCTTTACGGCATAGAAGACAACGTCATCGTAATTGATTCAGTGTCGAAAAGATACTCCGAGTGCGGCATCAGGATAGGGATGGTGGTCACCAGAAACAAGAAAGTCCACGACACGGTAATGAAATTCTGCCAGGCCAGACTCAGTCCGCCGCTTTTGGGACAGATTGTAGCCGAAGCCTCTATCGAAGGTACGGAAAGCTACTCAGACGAATGCTACAAAGAGTACCTTATGCGCCGCAACTTCTTCATTGAAAGGCTGAACCGCATCCAGGGAGTTTACTCCCCCGTTCCAAAAGGGGCTTTTTACACTGTCGCTCAGCTTCCGGTCGAGAATGCTGAGGATTTCTGCAAATGGTGTCTGACCGATTTCTATTATTCGGACACGGAGGACAACAATTCCGCAGGTCCTGAACCGGATTCCGCCTTCACTGGCAACGGACCTGAGCAAGGCTACGGAATCGACAATTTCATAGCCCGGAACCTCAATGATGAGACTTTCAAGGGCGAGACGGTGATGATGGCGCCTTGCGCCGGATTCTACGCCACCAAAGGACTTGGCCTTAATCAGGTGAGAATGGCTTACGTGCTTAAAATTAAAGATTTGGAAAGAGCCTTGACAGTTCTTGAGAAGGCACTTCAGACCTATCACGAGCAAGGTCACAAATAATTGAGTATATTTGTGGAATAAATCTGAAAAAATCGGCAAATGATAATAAGAAGTAAAGCACCATTAAGGCTCGGTCTCGCAGGCGGCGGCTCTGACGTCTCCCCCTACAGCGAACTGTACGGAGGCCAGATACTTAACGCAACCATAAACCTTTGCGCTTACTGCACCATAGAAGAGACCAGAGACGCTCTTGTCACGATCGACTCGTTCGACTCCGACTGCCACAAAGCCTACAAATCGGCGGACAGACTCGAAATAGACGATGACGCCAAACTGATCAAAGGCGTGTTCAATCACGTGCTGCAGACTTACGGATGCGACGGACTCGGCCACAAATTCAGAGGGCATTTCGGCTTAAACCCAAACATAACAGGCTTCAAGATAACCACTTACAACGATGCCCCAATAGGATCCGGACTGGGGACCTCTTCCACAATGGTCGTCTGCATACTGAAATGTTTCGCCGAATGGATGAATCTACAGCTCGGAGATTATGAGATCGCCAGACAAGCCTACAAGATTGAAAGAAAGGACTTGCAACTTTCCGGCGGAAAGCAGGATCAATACGCAGCCTCGTTCGGAGGATTCAATTTTATGGAATTCCTGCGTAACGGAACCGTCCTTGTCACCCCGCTCAAAATCAAGCGATGGATCATAGATGAGCTTGAGTCATCGATGGTTCTTTACTACTGCGGACAATCCAGAAGCAGCGCCACTATCATTGAAGAGCAACAACACAACACGTCCTCAGGCAATATGGATGCGATCGAGGCAATGCACCTGATCAAGCAGAGTTCTTCGGATATGAAACTCGCCCTCCTGAAATGCGACATAAAGGCTTTCGCCAATGTGATGAACGAAGGATGGAAGTACAAGCAGAAGATGTCGGGAGCCGTCAGCAATCCCACCATTAAGGAGGCGATGGACATTGCGATGGCCTCAGGAGCTTTGGCGGGCAAGATCTCCGGCGCGGGAGGTGGAGGATTCATTATGCTTGTAGTGGAGCCGACCCGAAAAATGGAAGTAGTTAAAGAACTGAGAAAACTGTCCGGTTTCATCGTGCCTTTCGAATTCAGCGACAGAGGAGCACACAGCTGGAAAATATACCCTTCAGACAACATAGAAGATTACTAAATTATGGACAGAATCAATCTGATAAAGAAACAGATAAAAGACTCGGCGGACACAAAAGAAAGATTGCTTTCGGACGAAGCCGTAATTAAAAAAATTGACGAGATAGCCTCGCTTTGCACTCAAGCCTACAAAAACGGAGGCAAGATAATGTGGTGCGGCAACGGAGGCAGCGCGGCTGACGCCCAACATCTTGCGGGAGAACTCGTGAACAAATTCTATTTCGACCGCCCGGGACTTCCGTCGATTTCGCTTTCCACAGACCCTTCCATAGTCAGCGCCATAAGCAACGATTACGGCTACGACACAGTGTTCGCGCATCAGGTGCAGGCACAGGGACAAAAAGGCGACATTCTCATCGGGATATCCACATCCGGCAATTCGAAAAACATTGTGGCCGCCTTGCCTGAATGCAGAAAAAAAGGCATAATTTCCGTTGCGCTCGTCGGCTCCAAACCCTGCAAGATGGATGAATTCGACTACGTCGTGAAGATTCCTTCGGACGAGACACCGAGAATCCAGGAATGTCAGACCCTCATCGGCCACATACTCTGCTGCATAATCGAACAGAACCTGTTCGGAGACTTAGACCCAAACAGATAAGATGGAAGTCATAGTCTTGGCAGGAGGATTGGGGACCAGGCTTCGCAAGGTTGTAAGCGAAGTCCCCAAATGTATGGCTCCTATTCACGGGAAGCCATTTCTCGGCTATCTGCTCGACTATTTGTGTCTGTTTAATGTGGAAAGAGCGGTACTCTCGGTGGGCTACAAAAAAGAATCTGTAAAAGATTGGATCAGGAATCTTAAGAGAATCTATCCTTTCGACATCGATTTCGCTGAGGAAAGCGAGCCTTTAGGCACTGGAGGCGGTATTCGTATGGCTTTGTCAAAGACCAAGGACAAGGACGTGATTGTTATTAACGGAGACACTTTTTTCAACGTGGACTTGGACGACTTCATCGACAAGCACAAGAAATCAGGCTCAAAGATCAGCATCGCGCTCAAGCCGATGACAGATTTCGACAGATACGGCAACGTACTGCTTTCCGTAAAAGGGGAAGTCACTGAATTCAAGGAAAAGGCCCATTGCGACGCCGGACTAATCAACGGCGGCATCTATGCGATCCACAAGTCGGACAGGCTATTCGAGAATCTCCCGAGAACATTCTCATTCGAGAAAGAAATACTTCAGCCTCTCGCAGCACAAAGCCAAATCTCCGGATTCGTGAGCAACGTCTACTTCATTGACATCGGCATTCCCGAGGATTATGCGCGCGCTCAGAGAGAGCTGCCGGAGGCGAGGAACAATATGCAGCTTGCCGATACCATAGCAGCTGGCTATGACACCTTGCTTTTAGACAGAGACGGGGTCATAAACAGACTTCGTCCCGATGACTATGTGAAGAGCTGGTCGGAATTCGAGTTTATGCCCGCGGCAAAGGAAGCGTTGGCGAGAGTGAGTCACCGGTACCGCCACATATTTCTCGTCACCAACCAGAGAGGAGTGGGAAAAGGGCTGATGAGTATCGGGGATTTGAACGACATACACGAAAGAATGCTTGCCGAAATCAGGGCGGCTGGAGGACGAATAGACAGGATATATTGTTGTACGGCGCTGTCTGAGGATGATCCCGACAGGAAACCCAACCCAGGGATGTTTCTCAAGATCAGGAAAGACTACCCGGACATAACCCCCGAAAAAACAATAATGCTTGGCGACTCCGAAAGTGATATGAAATTTGCGCGGAATTGCGGAATCAAAGGCATTAAAATCAGAATTGCGTAATGGAGAAAATCTACGTTTCGCCTTCAAGCAAAAGAGGCGTCGGGTACACCAACAGGTACTTTTACTATTTGAAAGAGTCACTTTCAAAGTACTACAGCGTGCTGGAGGCCGACAACAAGCCTTGCTCTTTGCAGGGCCTGTCCCTTTTGAGAAACGCTTTCAGAGCAGACATATTCCTGCTAAGTCAGGTGGAAGCGATCAGCTTTCAGAGATTCGGTCTCTTCCAGTTCTGTCTGGCCGTGCTCAGCATCAAGATAATGAGACTGCGGCGCAAACGTATTGCATTCATTCTCCACTACATACACCCTCACCAAGGCGAGAATTTCTTCACCAAGGCACTGACAAAGATCCAATTAAGGGACGCCTGCCTTGTAATTACTCACTCCAGGCACGCCACGAAATACGCCATCCGATAATTGCATTTCTTCGGAATGGATGCGGAAAAAGTGAAATATATTTGCAGACCGATAAGGCCCGGCAATGCTACTCCTGAACTTCCTAAATGGGAAAAAGAAGACACTATCTACGATGTTCTAATCTGGGGAGAGATTCTTCCCTACAAAGGCATTTCTGAATTCGTGAGCGACCCGATGATTGAAAAGTCAGGGCTCAAAGTGAAGATCGTCGGAGACTGCGGCAAAGCTGAACTGACAAAGAAACTAACCGACTCTTGGGTCTCATTCGAGAACAGAAGAGCAGGATTTCCGGAATTATACTGGTACTGCACTCACAGCCGTTTCGTTCTGTTCCCCTATCTGGTCGGCAGCATATCCAGTTCCGGAGCGCTGATGGACACCATTGCGATGAACGGCACGCCTATAGGTCCCGCAATAGGGGCTTTCAAGGATCTTGCTGAGGAAAGAGTTTGCGTCACCTACAACAGCATCAAGGAAATGGTAGACATCCTTACCGACAAAAAACAGATAGAACCGGTCACTCAGGCCGCCAGGGACGAGTTTATAAGCAGAAATTCTTGGGAGAATTACGCCGAATTCCTAAAAAAGTACATCAGATAGATAGTCGGCATCGTTTTTCTCGGCATCGTCAGCTGCCTTTGCCAAATACTGCCCGTACTGATTGTTGAGCATCGGCTTTGCGATTTCTCTCACTTTTTCAGACGAGAGCCAGCCTCTGCCTAAGGCAATGCTCTCAAGACAAGCCACTTTCAGCCCTTGTCGCTTTTCTATCACCTCTATATAAGTGGACGCCTCGGCGAGAGAGTCGTGAGTACCGGTGTCCAACCATGCAAAACCGCGGCCGAGCGTCCTCACTTTCAAAATGCCTTTTTCGAGAAAAGCCTCGTTCACAGACGTAATTTCCAGTTCTCCCCTATTAGAAGGCTTGACATTCTTCGCAATGGAAATAACTTCATTAGGATAGAAATAGAGTCCCACGACAGCATAATTGGATTTAGGATGCTCCGGTTTTTCCTCAATGCTGATGCATGTGCCCGTTTTGTCAAACTCCGCCACCCCGTACCTCTGAGGATCGCCCACCCAATAGCCGAAGACAGTGGCCGTTTTCTTTTCCTCTGCCTCACGGACGGCGTCATTAAGCATAGGGGTGAACC
>JBAYFJ010000068.1:0-10574 GCA_041667245.1 Bacteroidales bacterium
AGGTGACGGTTAATGCCAAGATCATCGCGGTTGAAAGTGTGGAACTGAACAAGACGGCTGCAACCATCAAGACAGGAGCAAGCGAAACGCTGATTGCTACCGTGAAGCCGGAGAATGCCACTGACAAAAGCGTGGAATGGTCCTCAAGTGATGACAAGATCGCCACAGTGGACCAGAGCGGCAAGGTGACTGGGGTCATGGCCGGGAGCGCTACGATAACGGTGACGGCTACCGATGGCGGAAAGAAGGCAGAGTGCGCGGTGAGCGTACTGGCACAGGTTGCGACTGCTGTTTTCATAAGGAATCTCTACTGGGCAACGGGGAATCTCGTGGCCGACGGAGCAAACGGAGCAAAAATCGGAAGTCCGACAGACGGAGGGCTATATTTCCAATGGGGTTCGCTTCTCGGATGGAAAGGCGGTGCCACAGGTGACGGTACGGGTCTGCCATTAGAGAGTTCGGCCGGAGTAATGGCAATAAGTCCGAAAGGATATTCAGGATCCACAGCGTGGAACGGCAAGTGGACAGGCGATATGGCGACTGACGATGCCGCAACGGGCAAAGGCGATCCGTGCCGCTACTATCTTGGAGGCAAATGGCGTCTTCCGACAGAGAGCGAACTGTATAATAGTTTGGCCGGAAAGATCATTAACGACAAATGGGAAGAGTACCCGGACTGGAAATGGCAGGCATCTCCCGCCGGCGCAAAATATACTAATGGCGAGACAACGCTATTTATTCCCGCGTCAGGCTGGCTGCGCTACAATTTGGGGAATTTAGAAGGAGTCGGCAATCAGGCGTACTGTTGGTCATCCGGAACGTGGGATGACAAGACACACGGGTTTTGCACCGTAATTACCGAAGAATCAGTCACATGGCATACAGGATACATTTTACCATCAGGAATGCCCGTCCGCTGCGTGCAAAAATAATAGATTTGGCGTGGAATTGAGAAACTTGAGGAGGCATTTGGCGAATAATGGTTTAATTTCTATTTTAGCCGAATAAAATTGCAATAATATGGGCAAGAATAAAAACAATTCGCCGGTGGCGCAGATGCCTGACACAGAACAAATTGATTTCGACTCTCTCTATCAGGAGTTGGAAAGTGGGAAATATGACATTGTCTGCGTTGTCGGGCCGACGGCCTCAGGGAAGACCCGGTATGCGGTGGAACTGGCCAAAAGAATGAACAGTCTCAGAGGGGAAGCCTGTGCCGAGATTCTGTCAGCGGACTCAAGACAAGTTTACAAAGGGATGGACATAGGGACGGGGAAAGACATCAACGAGTACGAAGACATCCCTTACCATTTGATCGACATCGTGAATGCCGGAGAAAGATATACGGTTTACGACTATCAGAAAGATTTCGAGAAAGCCTACGGCGAGATCAAATCGAGGAACGGAATTCCTGTTTTGTGCGGAGGCAGCGGTCTGTACGTGTCAGCCGCCGTGAACGCATATTCCCTTGCCGACGTGCCGCCTAATCCGGAGCTCAGAGAGTCGCTTGAGCAGGAAGATGTAGAGGAACTTCGGGAGAAACTTGCGGAACTGAAACCGACAGGTGATTTGTCCGTGTTCGATTCAAAGAAGAGGCTGATAAGGGCTTTGGAAATCGCGTTTTATGAGCAGGACAACAAGGTGAATAAGAGTGCCTTCAAGAAGAAAAAGGCGTTTTACATTGGGCTGGCTGTTTCCACGGAGGAGCGCAACGCTCTTATAGACAGAAGATTAGACAGGCGCATAGAGGAAGGGATGGTCGATGAGGTGCGAAGGCTTCTTGACGAGGGGGTGCCGGCTGAGACGTTAAGCTACTATGGGCTTGAGTACAAGTTCATTACGAATTACATTCTCGGGATTACAGATCTGGAGACAATGAGAAGGATGCTTGCAGACGCAATCCACAGGCTTGCCAAAAGGCAGATGACGTGGCTAAGGGATATGGAGAGAGAGGGGGTGGTTATTCATTGGACTTGTCCGGAATCTTAGCGGGATTCGGCTGATGCCCGAAAGAACGGCGCGGGCCTTCGGCGGCTTTCCAATAATCTTCGTCCCAATTGGGGCTGATAAAAACGGTGGCAGAGGAGAGGCCCGAATGGGAGACGGGGGATGAATCCGGAGCGGCGCCAGCGGATGTGTCCGACTGAGTGGCGGGGGATGAATCCGGAGCGGCGGCGAGTCTTGGGCCGTCAAGGGCGAAAGACATATAGGTTATCTTGTAGCCCTGCTCCATAAACATAGTCTCATAATAAGTACGAACCTCGAAGAGCGCGTCCACTGCGGATTGACCACAGACGGAAGCGAAGGCGGAATCGTACAATGCTGCCCTGCCTCCGGCATACAAATCTGGAGTGGAAGCCAAAATCCTCAATTCGTTTGCCTTACAGACCGCATTGGTGTACTCATAGAGGAACCTGCTGTCAGTCTTGAGATGGATTATCCCGCCGGGAGCGAGAAAACGAGAGTATCTTTCAAGGAACACGGGACTGGTGAGGCGGTTGTTCTCGCTCTTGATTTGAGGGTCTGAGAAGGTAAGCCATATCTCGGAGACCTCTCCCGGGGCGAAAAAGGCCTCGATGAATTCTATACGGGTACGAAGGAAAGCGACATTCCCCAATGAATGTTCGGTGGCGAACTTCGCTCCTTTCCAAAGGCGGGCCCCCTTGATGTCCACTCCTACATAATTAAATAAGGGGTTGCGCTGAGCCATATCAACAGTGTACTCCCCTCTCCCGCAGCCGAGTTCCAGAACTATTGGCTTGTCATTCCGGAAAACTTGGGAATTCCAATGGCCGGAGACAGGGTGCTTCCTCAGTCTCAGAGAGGAGTCGGAAGACGAGGCTTTGTCAAGCACATCGTCCACGGAGGGCTGAATGAGACAGGCGAAAGTCTCGTTTTCCTGAAATTTTCTTAACTTTCCGTGTCCCATTTACCCGACTGGTTTTAAAGAGTTTCTACTCACCACAAGGCCAACTCCGAGAAGTTTGTCGATGTGGCCGGTTTTGATTCTCACGGACCACAATCCAAACTCAGTCGGGACGAGACCGCTGCGGTAAAGAGCTTTGAAGTCGCTGGAATAGAAAGAGGAGCGAATCTTGTCCGAATTTTTCATATAGACAGTCTCAGTGAAGATTTTGCCTGATGGTGACACTAATCTCACAACGAACGGGAGTCCGCCTATACTAACGTTCTTCTTGTCTATCTTGGCGTAAAGCGTGAGGTCGTAAGTACAGAGGGAGTCACTCATATCGGCCTCGAAGAGATAGGTGCCGTCAATCTGACGGTTTTCCACTCTGACGAATTTACCCTCACTCTCAGGTCGGGAGCAAGAGAATGCGATGAGTGACAAGACGACCGCCACAGATGCCACACTAAAAGAACGGAGTAACATAAATTACCGGCTATCAGCAGGTTTAGAGGCGGGAGAGGTTCCGATGGCAGGCTTCTGCGAGGAAGTCTGCGAGCCTGCCTGCTGAGACTTGCCTTGAGGAGCGACCGGTCTCTGTGGGGGAACATTAGCACCACGAGCGGCAGGCTGTCTCGATGCCTGAGCCGGTGAATTAGACTGCCTTGAAGGAGCGCCGGATTGTGGCGGCCGATTGCCGCGGCGTTTCTTGTTGCCTCGTTTCTTTCTGGCCTCATCAAATCTGGAAATGCTATCGTCACCTACAGCCGTCACGAACTCAGGAGCATCCGGAATTAACTCCTGCTTCAGAGTCTCAGGCTTTATTCCCTGCCTGTTCAAGTTCAGAATCTCCTTGACCTCGCTCGCCTTCAAAGGAAAAAGTTCAGCGAGAGAAGCCTTGTCATAAGAGAAATACATTGTCTCCTGCAAAATGTCCGTCTTCATCAGATACGCCTCGCCATCCTGCAATTGCAGGGGATCGAACACCTTGGGAATCCTCGACTGAGCATCCAGATACGCAGCCACCTCGTAATTCAGACAACATTTGAGTTTCCCGCATTGACCCGCAAGTTTCTGTGGATTGAGAGAAAGATCCTGCACCTTGGCAGCGGAAGTGCTTATCGACTGGAAACTCGTGACATTGTTGGCACAGCACAACTCTCTGCCGCATATCCCCAATCCTCCGATAAGACCCGCCTCCTGACGCGCACCTATCTGCTTCATCTCTATTCTGATGCGGAACTCCTCAGCGAAAACCTTGATAAGTTGCCTGAAATCCACACGGCTGTCAGCAATATAATAGAATATGGCCTTGGTCCCGTCGCCCTGGAACTCGACATCGCCGATTTTCATATCAAGCTGCAAATCAGCCGCTATTTTACGCGACTCGATCATCACCTCCTGTTCTCTGGCTATGGCCTCCTGCCACTTCTCAATGTCGAAAGACTTAGCCTTGCGGTAAATCTTCTTGAACTCACCATCTGCCGGAACTCCTTTGGCAATCATCTGCCTTTTGACGATAGGGCCCTCAAGAGTGACGATTCCAAGATCGTGCCCGTTGGCTGCCTCGACTATAACCAAATCCCCTGTCTTGATGGTCTGACCGGAACCGTTGATGTAAATACCCTTTCTCGTGTTCTTGAAACGAACCTCAAAAAGATTGTTGAACTGCTCCTGTTTCACGCCTGAAAGCCAGTCAAAGACCTCCAGCTTGCAACAGCCGGGGCGGTACTCGCACTCGAGCTCGCCGGTGGCGTCATCCTTGGAGACAGTGCATCCCCTGAAACAATCGAAACGCACAGACTCTTTGTCCGCGCTATTTGGAGCTACTTGCTTATCTTCAGTGTTATCCATAATATTTATATGTTTAAATACAGGCGATTAACCATATCACAGAACAAAATCTTCTGGTTGACGTTGCGATCCAGCATCATTGTCGTCCTGTCCAAAATGGCCATCGCATTGCGAGGGAAAGATTTTTTGCATTTTGACGCGGCATTCTCATAGAAAGCACTTTGCTCAACACTTATCTGAGCCAGCTGCGGCAACCTCTGCTGTAAAAGAAAAATCTTTCTCAGGCATTCTACCGCAAATTTACAAAAAGCTTTTTGTTTTTCACGCGAATCCATCGCCGCCATCACCTCTGCGGATTCCAGCGACGACAAAAAATCCCTTTTCAAAAGACTGTTCACAAGATCTGCGAACAAATCATAATCCGTCTGATAGTCAGACTTGTCGGCCACATAACGAAGAGCAGCGCCCACACTGCCGTCAGCCATCGCAGAGGCCGATGCCGCGTCCTCAGCCGATTTTCCGAAACTTCCGATCAGCGCTTCCTCTATCTCGGCACGGGTAAGAGGCAGAACTCTTATGCTCTGGCATCTTGAGGATATGGTCCTGATCACCTTCTCCGGAGAGTGGGTAATCATAATGAAAACAGTCTTCTCAGGAGGTTCCTCAACGATTTTGAGCAGTCTGTTGGCCGCCTCCGCATTCATCTTTTCCGGTAGATAAAGGACAACCGACTTGTAACCGCCCTCGACCGAGGAAAGTGAGAGCTTGTCCAGAAGCGATTTGGATTCAGAAACCGCTATCATGCTGGATTTTCCTTCGATTCCTAAAGCAGTACTGAGTTCATTCTCAAGAAAATACGGATTGCTCAGCACCAACTCCCTCCACCATTGGAGATACGATTCCGAAGTAGGTTTGTCCGCCGCTGACACCTTTGAGCCGCCGGTCACCGGAAATATGAAATTAACATCCGGATGAATGAGTTTTGACATTCTGTTGCACACGTCGCAGACCCCACAGGAATCGCCATCCTTTCTGTCCTTGCAATAAAGGTACTGCAGAAAAGCCAGAGCAATGGCCAATGCACCGCAACCGTCATCCTCATAAAGCATTATGGCATTGGGAATCCTCCCGCCATCGACCATTCCGGCAAGCGCCTTCTTAACTTCCGAATTTCCGGCTATATCCTCAAATCTCATATCTATGAACTCCTTTTTGCCACAAATTCGGCAAGAGACCTCAGATAAGCCCTGTCCATGTTGTCCGGAAGAGACTTAAGAGCGATCATCGCCTTACCCGTGAAATCATTGAGCCGTCCTACGGCATAGTCGATGCCTCCGTGTTCCAAAACGAATTGTCTGACTTGACCGACATAAGCCTCTTGGGAATCGATGTCGCATATCTTGCGTCTGATCGCGGATGCTTCCTCCTCGGACACATTCCGCAAAGCACCGAGAAGAGGCAGCGTGATCTTCTTTTCCTTTAGATCTATGCCCACCGGTTTCCCGATTGACGGATCGTCACTATAGTCGAATATGTCGTCCTTAATCTGAAAAGCGATTCCCAGATCCACCGCATACTCATTCACGGCCTCACGCATAGTCAGCGACGCTCCGACGGAGATAGCCGCGGCTGTGGCTGTGGCAAGAAAAAGAGAAGCGGTCTTACCGTATATAATCTTGAAATAATCCTCCTCCATAGTGTCACCGTTGTCGGCTTTCTGAAGCTGGAGCATCTCTCCCTCGGCCAAATCGCTGAGAGTGCGCGAGAATATCCTCGTGACGTTCTCACTGTGAGAGACGGATTCCTGAATCCTGTCCATTGCCTTCACCAGCCAGAAATCCCCGATAAGCACCGACGCAGGGCCACCCAGAAGCGAAAACACCGTGGGTGCGCCGCGTCTTTCCGGACTCTGATCCGCCACGTCATCATGCAAAAGAGTGGCATTGTGGAGCAATTCGGAAGCGGCCGCGAAGGAGATGGTGTCGGCGGTGGTGAACCCGCCGGAGCAAGCCCTTGCCACGAGCAAAGCTATTATGGGACGTAGCTGCTTGCCTGAATGCTTGAGAATCGCATCGTTGGTGGAATTCAGAAGAGAGATGTCGCTCTTGAGAGAAGAGCGGATCAGAGAATCGGTCTTTGTCCAATCCTCTCCGAGATAAGTCTTTATTTCTTCCAAATTCATGCTCTATCCGATTTAATCCAAATGAGACACGAGATCTTGCACCGTGTCGGGGAACTCGATGAGGTTTCTGGAACGCAGATCCAACATCCCAGTCTCGACATAGTGGTCAAGCAGAGAAATGAGAGGATTGTAGAAGCCGTCTATGTTGAGTGCCATAATTTTGCCGTCATAACGACCAAGTTTGGCGAGAGTCAGCGTCTCGATCAATTCATCCAGAGTCCCTATGCCTCCGGGCAAGGCCACGGAGACGCAAGTACCCTCACGCATCTTCTCTTTCCTTTCGGACATAGTGTCCGTCCAAACTACTTCGTCAAGAGCCGGATGAACAAGGTCCTTCATAAAACGCGGAATAACACCGATCTGGCGTCCCCAGCATTTGGCAACCTCGTCCGCAACAGCACCCATAGTGCCTTTTATCGTACCTCCGGAGACTACCGCGAAGCCAAGCCCGCAAACGGAGCGAGTCAACTCTCTGGCAGCATCATCGTATTTTCGTTCAATACCGAAACTCGCCGAACAAAAAATAACTATCTTCTTGTCTGTCATCAATAAATTTTCTAAAACAGCAAGGCCAAAGTGTAGGACACTCCGTCGAAATTCCTTCCGTCGGAGAACGCATCTTTCACAGTGCTGCCGATCTGGCTCGCGGAATTGTTACCGCTGTTCAGCGAGCCGAAATTCCAATAGTACTTGATGGAGAACTGGAATTTCCATAAAACCACTCCAACTCCGAGACCCAGACCGTACTCCCAGCGGTCGATGTTGGAGTCATCCCAAGAGTTGGTCTCCGAAATCTTGTCGCTCGTACCGTCGTAAGTGACTTTGTTGTGAATGCCATAGCCAACGAACGGCTCTCCGAACACGTAGGGCCTGAAAATTCTGAGATCCGGACCCCACTGAACAGCCAGAGGCACCTCAAGATAGCCCACGCTTGTGTCGAAGGACACATCCTTGTCGTCCAAGACCTTGTTCAGCGACGTTCCCTTCACCTGATACAAGAGCGACGGCTGAATCGAGAACCACCCTGGCAAAGGGACATGGAGCGTGAGACCGACGTGATACTTCGACACGGACTCCGTGTTGAAAGACTTGACATCCGACTTGGACGAGGTAAAACCGCCGGCCACTCCGAAACGAGCCTGTGCGTTAGCGTTAAGGCTCAAGGTCATCGCCGACAGAGCGGCCAATGACGCTATGACCCACGCTTTCATTACAGTAAAGCGTCAAGTTTGGCTGTGATCTGGTTCTTAGGCACCGCCCCCACAAGTCTGTCCACTACCTCTCCACCTTTGAAGAACAAAAGAGTAGGGATGCTTCTGATGCCGTACTTGGAGGAAATGTCTCCGCAATCATCGACATTGCACTTAACGACAGTGACTTTTCCGTCATATTCCGTAGCTATATCGTCCACTGTAGGAGAGAGCATTCTGCACGGACCGCACCAAGTGGCCCAAAAATCCACCATCACAGGTTCCGCAGCTGAGATAATCTCGCTGAAATTGGTATTTGTCGCAATCTTTTCCATAACTTAAAATTTTAAAACTTTGTAATATACGAAAATCCTGTCACAAATATATGAAAATTCGTGACAGGATTAAAATAAGTCGAGGTCTTATAGCCTAAATTTCGCTTTCCACGTTCAGAACAAAGGCCCTCAAACCGAGCTTCGGAGTGGCCTCGTCCTTGGCCTTGAGATCTTTCATCAAAGGCTCAACGAGTTTGTCTTCTACGACTGTCATAATCACGTGATTCTGGATTGGCCAAGCGTGATTGCCGTAATGCGGCTCGCCGTTGATGCCTCCTCTTCCGTCCACACCTTCGAAACGGGTGAAGCCTCTCTGCCCGTGATCATCCAGAACGTGGATAATCTCTTCATTATAAGACTGATTGTAAGTTATTATTATCGCTTTCATAATGTTTCTTTTAATTGTTTGTCACAAAAGCCTCTCTCGTAGCCTTACGCTTTTTGTGCTTCTCCTGCCTTGTGGCAAAGACGCAGTAAATCGTAGGGATGAGAATTAGGGTGACGATGGTGGAAATCGAAAGTCCCCAGCAAACTGTCATACCGAGAGACCTCCACATTTCAGCTCCCTCGCCGGTGCCCACTGCCATAGGAACCATACCCAGAACTGTAGTAAGAGTGGTCATAAGGATAGGACGCAGACGGCTTCTCGCAGCGGTGACCGCGGCATCCTGAATGCCCATACCTCTTTCACGGCATAGGATAAGGTAGTCAATGAGCACGATACCGTTCTTGACCACGATACCCATAAGGATTATGATACCGATCAACGCCATAACTCCGAGAGCCGTGTTCGTGGCCCATAGGCCGAGCACCACTCCGACAAAGGCGAACGGAATCGAGAACATAATCACGAACGGACTCATAAACGACTCGAACTGAGACGCCATCACCATATAGACCAGAATCACGATCAGGACAAGCAGCGCAAACAGGTCCGTGAACATGTCCTGCTGATCCTCATAGTCTCCTGACACTACAGCGGAAAGTTCCGAAGGAATGTCCGAAGAGTCGATAGCCTTCTGTGCAGCCACGACAGCGTCACTCAACGCTTTGCCTCTGCCCACGACGCCGCTCACGGTGATCATTCTCTGACGATTCTTCCTCTCGATGGTAGGAGGAACCTCTGTAGTTACGACTGAACCCAAGTCCTTAATCTTAAGGCCATTGCCCTGAGGAGTGTAGATGACCACATTCTCAATGTCCTCCACACTGGTTCTGAACTGAGGGGCATATCTCACGCGAATGTCGTACTCCTCACCGTCCTCACGATAGTAAGAACCGACCGAGCCGCTCATAGCCGCGCTGAACATTGAAGCCGCAGTGGTGGTGTTGAGACCGTTAGCCGCGAGTTTCTCTCTGTCGAAATCGAACTGATACTCAGGGGTGTACTGGTCACGGCTAATGGAAACCTGTGAGAACACTCCGTCTTCTTGCATCTTGGATTGCAGGGTTCTTGCCACCTGGTCGGTGGTTTCGAAGCTATAGCCGTAGATCTCGATGTCGATTGAGGAAGCGCCGCCCACCCCGCCTGAGCCTTCTGTGACTGTGGCTTTGTAAATCTCGGGATAGTCGCTGAGGTCCTGACGGATTATGTCCGCAATCTCACCGGCAGAGCGCTTACGAGTGTTCTTGCTGCCGAGATTGATGTTCATCGATATGATGTTGGCACCGTTGGTCTGCATACTGGCGAAAGTGTTGTCGGAGTCCGCCTGACCATAAGTGTAGCTGCAAACCTGGATTTCAGGCGCATCTTTCATTATTCGATTGTAGAAATTGGCCGCAAACTCTCCGGTCACGTTCTGAGACGTACCGACTTGCAGTTCGATTGACACTGACAGACGGCCCTGATCCTGATCCGGGAAGAACTCGGTCTTGATCTTAGGTCCGAGGAAGAACATCACCAAGGCGAAGATTCCCAGAGCGCCGAAGCAGACTGTCTTTCTGTTTCTCACGGCCCAGTTGATGATTCGGCCGTAACCGTCGGAAATGGCGTTCAGGCCTTTGTCGATCGGAGTGAAGAGCAGTTTGTGCATTTTGCCGTTTTTCGGCTTGTTGGTCAGCATCTTAGAGCAGAGCATCGGCACAAGTGTAAGAGCCGCGGTAGTGGACACGATCATAATGATCGCCACTATCCAGCCGAGCTGGCTGAAGAGAATACCGGCCATACC
>JBAYFJ010000069.1:0-10453 GCA_041667245.1 Bacteroidales bacterium
GAATAGTGGATGCGGTCGGGGACAACTACTCCTATGCCCTCTCGTTTATGAACAGCGAGATCAGCATTAGCTCCAGATTAGGAAAGACCGGGGCTGTGGGACCTCTGGTGTGGGACGGGAAGCACAGCGATGCCGGAGTGCTGAAGGAGATTCCGCTGCAGTACAAGTTCCAACCCGGGGACACCGTGTTCACAAGCGGGTACTCCTCCATATTCCCGGCAGACATTCCTATCGGGATTGTCGGAAAGGCGAAAATTGTGAACGGAGCCACCAACGATATATCAGTCAAGCTGTTACAGAACCTTAAGGATGTAAGGTTCGTGACCGTGGTCTCCAACACCGGGAGCAAAGAAATCGAAGGGCTTGAGAATCAAGAAGATAAGGAGGGCGGGAGATGAGCAGACATCGTTTGAGTTTCACAGTAAAGTTCCTGCTTCTGATGGTAGCGCAGATCCTAATCTGCAATTACTTCAGACTCACCCCATACATCTGTCTGACCATTATGCCCGCGGTGATTCTCTGTCTGCCTACAAAAGTAAGCACAACTTGGGCTCTTGTCATAGCATTCGCCACGGGTCTGGCAATTGATCTGTTTTCGGAAGGGATCCTCGGCATCAACACTTTGGCTCTTGTGCCGGTGGCCTTAGTCCGCAAGAGTCTCATCGACTTGATGTTCGGCAAGGAACTGTTTGAGAGAAAAGAGGAAATCTCCATCGGCAAATTCGGCTACGGCTCCGTGTCCGCAGCCATAATCATAGTTCAGGCTCTCTTCCTTATCGTCTACATCTGGGCCGACGGGGCAGGCACGAGAACAATGATTTTCAACACCGTAAGATTCTTATTGTCATTACTTTCAGGATATTTGCTATCTTTGCCGGTAGTAGACATTATTACTTCAGATGAGAAGAGATAGCGACAATCAGGAAAAATCAAACAAGGAAAAGAAGTTGCTGATAGGACTTTCAGTTTTCGCGGCGATTCTCCTTGTGAAGTTGTTCGTTATCCAGATCATTGACGACAAGTACAAAATCGACGCTTCCAACAACTCTATGGTCTACGATATCGTGTACCCGACACGAGGGGTGATCTACGACCGCAACAACAAGATAATCGTCGGCAACAAAGTGGCTTACGACATTCTGGTCACGCCTAAGAACGTGACGCCTTTCGACACCGCCGCCCTCGCCGAGGCACTTGACGTTCCGATTGAGTTCGTCCAAGGAAAGATGGCGGACTATTCCAAAAACAGAAAAAGGATAGGCTACCAGTCTATGGTGATGCTGAAACTGGTCCCGCCGGAAACATATATGCGTTTTGCAGAGGTCAAGTACAAATTCCCGGGGTTCAGAGGTCAGGCCAGAAGCATAAGAGACTATCCGATCAATGCAGGGGGCAATCTTCTGGGCTATGTGTCAGAAGTGGACGCCAATTTCATAAAGAGGCATCACGGGGAATATAAGTCCGGCGACTATGCAGGAAAAACAGGCATAGAGGCGGCGAGAGAGAACGATCTGAAAGGCGACAAGGGCTACCACATCTATCTCAGGAATTCCCACAACCAGATTGAGAATCAGTACAAGAATGGGGAGATGGACAAGGAGGCGGTACCGGGTCACGACATCGTGACCACCATTGACGCGGATTTGCAGCAGTACGGGCAGGAGCTGATGCAGAACAAGGTCGGGAGCGTGATAGCAATCGAACCTTCCACGGGAGAGATTCTGGCGATGGTCTCCAGTCCCGGAATCGATGTCAGTATGCTGTCGGACATGGGAAAGCATTACAACGAGATCATCAAGGATCCTTACAAACCTATGTTCAACAGAACGGTGCAGGCCCCGTATCCCCCCGGTTCCGTCTTCAAGGTCGTGAACGGACTCATAGGCCTTCAGGAAGGGGTTCTTACTCCCGAAACAAGATACCCCTGCTATCGAGGCTACCCTTACGGAAGCCACAAGCTGGGATGCCACAATCACAGGTCGCCTCTGGATTTCGAGGAGGCCATAATGATGTCATGCAACGGGTATTTCTGCTATGTCACGAGATCTATTCTGGAAAATAGAAAATATCCTACCGTTGAGGCGGCTTTCGACAAATGGCACGACTATGTTCAGAGTTTCGGATTCGGCAAGAAGCTGGGGAGCGATTTCCCTTCAGAACTGGGCGGGAACATTCCGACTTCAGCCTATTATGACCGGATATACGGAAAAGGCGGTTGGAAATTCACTACGGTCATATCCCTTTCCATCGGGCAGGGTGAGATCGGCGTGACCCCTCTTCACATCGCGAATCTGTGCGCCACGGTCGCCAACAGGGGGTACTACATCATCCCTCACATCGTGAAGGCGTCCTTCGGGGTGAGCATTGACGCGAAGTACTACGACAGACACTACACGCTTGTGGACACCAGTCATTTCGGAAAAGTGGTGAACGGAATGTACAGGGCCGTCAACAGCGGTTTCGGTTCAGGCGGTACGGCGAGCATAGCCGCGGTGCCGGGTCTGGAGATTTGCGGAAAGACAGGTACAGCGCAGAATCCGCGCGGGGCAGACAATTCCGTGTTCATCTGTTTCGCACCGAAGAACAATCCGAAGATCGCGATTGCGGTGTACGTGGAAAATGCGGGCTTCGGCGCGACATGGGCCTCCCCTATCGCCTCGCTTATGGTGGAGAAGTATTTGAAGGGGAGCATAGCTGAATCGCGCAAGCCGTTGGAGGACAGAATGCTGCAGGGAGATCTGATGTCAAGAGTTAAAACAGACTGAGCTATATGACTAATCTTGGGGAAAGAGGACTTGGGCAATCTATTGACTGGAAACTTGTTATTTGTTATCTGGTCCTCGTGATCATCGGATGGGTCAACATCTATGCGTCGATCCATTCGTCCGAACCTTCTTCGATTCTCGACTTCAATTTCAGATGCGGCAAACAGGCTATCTGGATTTTGACCGGAATCGGTCTGGCGGCCTTGATATTGTTTGTGATTCCTCCGAGATTCTGGCAGGTGACTCCCGTTCCGTTCTACATATTCGTCCTTGTTCTTCTGGTGGCTGTGATCTTTCTGGGAATCGAGGTCAAAGGGTCCAAATCGTGGTTTGAGTTCGGAGCTGTCCGGTTCCAGCCTGCGGAGATTTCCAAGATTTCCACTTCGCTGCTTCTGGCGTTGATTATGGGGCGTATCGACTTCAAACTTAAGAGGTTAGGGAATTTCTGCCTTGTCGCTTTGGCCATCGGGCTTCCGATGCTGGTGATTCTGGCGGAAAGCGAGACCGGCTCAGCTTTGGTCTATGCGGGTTTCATTTTCGTGCTTTACAGGGAGGGCCTTTCGGGATGGTTCCTCGTGATTATGGGGATGGCAATTCTGCTGTTCATCCTGACGCTGGTGGCTTCTCCGTTCACGGCCCTTATCGTACTGATCGGGGCCATCTGGACGGTGAACGCATTCAATTCCAGACATATAGTGATTAATCTTCTGATTGAGGCGGCGGCACTGGCGCTTCTGTGCTTCGTGCCTGCGCTTTGTGGACAGGTTCAGTCTCTTGAGGTGCCTGCGCTTTCTGAGATAAAGCCTGCTTACATCATTTCTGCGCTTGCGGTCATTGCCGCGCCTTTTATGGTCTGGGCGGGTTACAAGCTGAAGAAGTCTGCGTTCCCGGCTTCGGCGGCATGTCTTATTCTGGGGGTCATACTTGTCTTCTCTACTGACTTCCTGATGAACAGCGTGCTTCAGGAACATCAGCGCAAGCGTATAGAGGTACTGCTCGGGATGAAGGATGACCCGAGCGGGGTGGGCTACAATGTGAATCAGTCTCTGATTGCAATCGGCTCCGGAGGGCTGTTCGGGAAGGGTTTTCTGAAGGGGACTCAGACTTCCTACGGTTTCGTGCCGGAGCAGAGTACTGACTTCATCTTCTGCACGGTGGGCGAGGAGTGGGGCTTTGCTGGCTGCTCAGTGGTGATTCTTCTGTATGTCTTTATGATCTGGAGGCTGATCTCGGATGCGGAGAACAGCAGGGAGTCCTTCACCCGGATCTACGGCTACTGCGTCGCAAGCCTGATCTTTATGCACCTGTTCATCAACATCGGGATGACTGTCGGCATCATGCCGGTCATCGGCATTCCTCTTCCCTTCCTAAGCTACGGCGGCTCGTCCCTCTGGTCTTTCAGCATCCTCCTCTTCATCTTCCTCGCCCTCTACCGCCAGGAGCGCAAGTACTTTTAGCCGCTGAGCCGCCTGTGCCGTCTCAAGCGGATTCCCGAAGGGGAAACCAATTAAAGCTCAAGACTTTCTGGCTGCAAAAGAAAATCGAACAATCCGATGTGAAGAAAACCGTTTTCTTCGTGATACATAGCAATGTTGTCTTTCACCACAATGATTTTCTTGAAAGAATCCGGAATAGAGAGCAAAGATCTCTTTTCCTGCGCGGCCTTACCCTCATTATCCATTCTGAACGCCGACTGGACATAATACCTATTGCTCCCTTTGTTGGCGACAAAATCAACCTCAAGCCTCCTCCGGGCTCTTATCGCCGCCTCGTTCTTCTCCTTGACTTCAACCATCCCCACATCCACATTGAAGCCCCTGTAGCATAACTCGTTGTAAATGACATTCTCCATCAAATGATTCTCCTCTACCTGACGGAAGCCGACAATGCTGTTGCGAATGCCCACATCCGAGAAATAATACTTTGTCTCCGTACCAATGTGCTTCCTCCCTTTCACATCAAATCTCATGGCCTCAGAAATGACAAAAGCCTCCTGCAAATACTTCAGATACTGAACCACCGTGTTGGACGATATATTCTTCTTCTCCACACTCAAGAATGTAGACGCTATCCTTGACGGGTTGGACGGAGACCCCACTGAAGAAGCCAGCACACGGACAAGCGTCTCAAGACCTTCGTCATTCTTAATCTTGTTCCTTTCAATCAAGTCCGAAAGGCAGACAGCGCGATATAGACTGGACAGATAACTCCCCTTCTCATCATCACCGTTAATCGTCAGCAACTGTGGCAAACCTCCATTAAATAATACTGCCGCCAAGCGTCAGTCTTGTCGCCACCTACCGCGCTATAGTACTCCGAGAAAGTCAGAGGCTGCATACGGATTTCCTGACTTCTCCCTCTGAATTCGGTAACGATGTCCGTTGAAAGGAATCGGGAGTTGCTCCCCGTCACATATATGTCACAATTCCGGATATGAAGCAGGCTGAGAAGAACACCGGAAAAATTGTCCATCATCTGTACTTCATCAAGCAGTATATAATAGATGTTCTTTCCGGACATCCGAGCCTTCACGAAATCAAGGAAAGAATGAGGATTCTTGAGCTGTTCCCGATCCATATCGTCAAACGCAATGTCAATGATGTGATTATCATCCACGCCATTTTTCACAAGCCAATTATGGAAAATAGTCGAAAGCAGGACAGATTTACCGCACCTGCGAATCCCGGTAACAGTCTTGATAAGACCGTTATTCCTACAGCGGATAAGCCGTTGAAGATAGTTGTCTCTTTGGCACAACAAAGTGGAAGAGGCCGGATTTGAATCTTTCAAAGTCGTATCTGACACTGTCCTCACCAATTACTCAGACATCCCGGACTTCTTCGACAATTAATCCACCAACGCCTCTGCTGAGTCATTCAATTCCAAGATCAAGGCTTTTAGGGCTCAGTTAAGAGGCATTACTGATGTTAAGTACTCCCTCTTTAGACTTACTGAAATATTTGCCTAAACACATACTTTTGCACCTGAGCCAAAAAAGTCCCCGCAGGCGGGGACTTTAATTGTTCATAAACGGGTTTCTACAGTTCCCAAGCCAGAGCCGAAGCACCGAGTATGGCCGCATCAGACTCTTTGAGCATCGAATAGACCAGATTGACTTTGTTCCTCCACAAAGGAAGGACGTTGGCATTCATCGCTTTCAGGATTGGGGCAGTCAAGAACTCCTTGGCCCTTGCTAGACCCCCGAAAAGCACGATGGCCTCAGGAGCGCTGAACTCGATAAAGTCAGCGAACTTCTCGCCGAGAATGGTGCCTGTGAAATCGAAAATCTTGAGAGAAAGAGCATCACCCTGTTTAGCGGCCTCATAGACATCCTTGGAAGAGATCTTGTCAAGACTTCTCAAAAGAGAAGGTTCATCAGACATCTCCAGCCACTCACGAGCAGTGCGAGCCACACCCATGGCTGAAGCATACGCTTCAAGACACCCTGATTTTCCACAATTGCACAGACGACCGTTGTGTCTGACCGCGCAAGTGTGCCCAAGCTCACCGGCGAATCCGTCGTGACCATAGACAATCTCACCGTCAATGACGATACCGCTGCCGACACCGGTTCCCAAAGTGATCATTATGAAATTCTTCATACCTCTTGCGGCGCCGTAGGTCATCTCTCCCATAGCGGCTGCGTTCGCGTCATTAGTCAAAGCGACAGGAAGCCCGTTCATCGCCTTCGACAAAAGTTCCGAAAACATAATGGTCTTGCTGCCTCCCCAAGAAAGATTGACCGCATTCTCGATAGCTCCGGTGTAATAGTTGCCGTTAGGGGCTCCCACACCGATGCCTCGGACACTGCCCTCTGACTTGGAATCCGAGATGATCTTGTTCAAAGCATCAGCCACCACGTCAATGTAAGGCGCAACGTCAGAAAACGAGTCAGAACGCACCACAGTCTGAGCCAAGACATTGCCTCTTGCGTCAATTACCCCGCACTTGGTCGTCTGACCGCCTATATCTATACCAATAACTACTTTTTCTTCCATCATTAAGCTTTATTAACTGTTTTTGAACCGAAAATTGCATACCACAACATATAAGCGACAGCGATAAGAACTACCACATAACTGAATATATAATTGGTAGCGTCCGCAACCGCACCCTGAATGACAGGAAGCACTCCGCCTCCGAACACCATCATCATAAACAGACCGGAAGCAATGGAAGTGTACTTGCCGAGCCCCTCGACCGCCATATTGAAGATAGATCCCCACATAACTGAAGTACAAAGTCCGCAAAGGACAAAGAACATAACTCCGATTGGAATCTCGGCCATTGCGAAACTCAACTGTGAAGTCACCGCAGGGAATCTGACAGTAGAGCTGTCACCCAAGAACATTCCGATGACAAGAAGCACAATGGCAAGCGAACAAACGAATGTCATCATCACGCGGCTTGAGACCTTGCCTCCCACGAGGCCGCCGAGAAGACGTCCGCAGAACATCAGGAGCCAGTACATTCCAACAACGGAACCTGCGACCGCGGCACTAATACCGATGCCTTCTGAAGTCATATAGAGATTGGCAATGTTAGGGATGCAGACCTCAACACCTACGTAAACGAAAATAGCTATAATTCCGAAAAGGAAATTACGGTAGCCCAAAGCCCCCTTGACTGAGGAAGCGGTGCTTTCCGCAGCGATTCCGGCTTCCTTAGCCTTCTTCGCGGCATCAAGCTCCGGCTCAGGAATGCTGGAGAAGAGAATGATAATGAAAGCGAGAGCGAAAATGCCCATAGCGATGTACAGAGCCGGATTTGCGTCAGCAATCTGAGTCCCCGCAGTGACATTACCGATAAGATAGCCCACAAACACAGGCACAATGGTCGCGCTCAGTGAGTTGAAAGCCCCGCCGAACTGAATAAGCTGATTTCCTCTGTTGCCGCCGCCACCGAGAGTGTTAAGCATAGGGTTCACGACAGTGTTCAAGATACACATTGAGAATCCCGCTACGAAAGCGCCGAGAAGATAAACTGCGAAACTTGCGACGATTCCTGAAAGGAATGTGATGCCCACTCCGACGAATCCTACGGAAACAGCGATCAGCGCCGTGACTTTGTAGCCATACTTCTTTAGAATAAATCCGGCCGGAAGACCCATAAACAGATATGCGATGAAATTCGCAAGATTACCCAGCTGTGACAAAGCGTTGGACGCATTGAACTGAGACTTTACGATGACTCCGAAAGGATTCTGAAGTCCGGTCACGAAAGAAATCATGGCGAAAAGGAAGAACATGATCACAATCGCCAGAATATTACTTTTTTTCTTTTCCATTGTTTTGTGTTTGATTATTGAATAATATAATAAGTGTTATCTGGTTGCCAAACATTTAGCGAAGATACAAAAATCTTGCTTAAACACAGCCAAAAAACGATAATAATCACCAATTATTCAATTTCCATAACCTTGGACTCAAAAAGGTCTTTTCCGCAAGTCGACTTGGCCTTGACTTCAGCCCTGTAATTGTAAACGGTGTTGGCCGAATAGCCCAAAAGTTTTGAAATGACGCTCGAATCCTTTATCCCGAGACGAATCATCGCAAAAATCCGGAGTTTAGGAGAAAGAAGCTCACTCGCTTTCGGCATCACGGAATAGTTCTCGGGAAGCAAAGCGCTGAACTTTTTCACGAAATCCGGATACATACTAAGAAAAGTGGTGTCAAACACATTGTGGAAAATCTGAGACTCATAATTGTAGGCAAGGAAGGTCTTGACCATCTCTTCAAGCGTCTGATGCGAACCGTCATTGCCGATTTCTGCGGATTTATGCTCGAACTCTTTTCTTTTGGAGGCTATTATTTCCGTCATTGCAATCATAAAATGAGACAAAAACTCCTGTTTGTCTCTCGCAGCCGAAGAAGCCCGGACATTGTCAACAGCAATCACATTGTTTTTGTCGATAAGCTCTTTGTTCCTAAAAGATAGGATTCTGTTTCTCTTGCGAACGCGCCTGGTGACATAAAACAGGAACACTATGAATCCGGCGGCTAAGACACATAGCACAAATCCTAAACGATTCACAATCCGCCAGTGATTGGTGTAAGCTAACGAAAGTTTTGAAATAACTTTTGAAATCTCCAAAGCGCCTCGCCTTCCGCCATAAGCCAAAGTGCCGGGGAGCGCGACTTCGGTAAGATACTTGAATGCTTTCGTGACTCGCCCTCTTTCTCCGAGAATCTGAGACAAAGCAATCAAGGCATCGTAATTACGCGACCCTGACTTCACATCCGCAATGGCGGACTTTATTAGGTAGTCCATCTTCTCGCCCTCATTCTTCGAAAAAACGGCACATTTGTAATAGGCATAAGCTTGTCGATGGGACATCGGGGGATAGACGGCGACAAGTTTTTCCGCATACGCTTTCGCTGAATCCGACTGATGCGCATCAGCGAAACCATCCATTTTAATGTAAAGCCACTCCTTGGTGCCAGGTGTGGCATAAGAAAGAAGGAGCTGCCGTCTGCTCACCCTGTCGGAAAGCTCGTCATTGTACACGGTTGTGTCGACAGTGTTCTCCATAACGCAAAGTGAGATGTCGTTGAGCGCCTGATTGTAAAGACATTTCAAAGAATCATATTGGTCAACGAATCTCGGCTCCACAACGTTCGCATAATTGTAAGCCTGAGCAAGAAAATACTGTTTTGCCGCCAATCTTGCAAGCATCAGTCTCGTCCCCATCAATTTGGAACTATCATTCAGACTTCTGGCAAGATTGAGATTATTACGATAATAAGTCATTGAGGAATCATAATTGACAACCTCATACTCTTCAGCCAACTTGCTGTTAAGGAGAAACACGTTCTCCTCATCAGTCTGATTCATCAAAAGAGACTTAATTACTTCTATCCTTCTAAGGCCTTGTCTCTCGTACTTGTTTCTGTCCTTGAGAACAGCATCCAGGTCTTTAAGCGAGGAGCGGTCAACGCCGGTTGCGGCTGCAGATACGAAAATGCAGACATTCAAGAATAGAACAACCAACATTTTTCGCAATAAAGTCGTCATGTTAAGTTCAATTTACAGTGTTTTAATTATGTTTTCAAAATCATCCCGATCGACCTTAGCCATATTCTTGACCTTGGCCCTGTAATTGTAAATGGTGTTCGGAGAATAATTTGAGACGGAAGCTATGAAGCCCGAATCCAAAATGTTCATTCTGATCAATGCAAACACCCTTAGCTCAGGCGAAAGGATCTCTCCGTTCTTGGGTCTCAGGGAATCTCCGTCATTAAGGAGCGCACAGAACTTGTCAACGAAATCGGGGTAAATCTTGACAAACATAGAATCCATCAGAAGATTATAATGCTTGATGTCCACATTATTCCTGTCATCCTTGCTCAATCTGTCTAAGAGTTCTTCTGAATGACCTTTTTCAAGAGACTCAATGGCATTCTTCAGCAAAGCCCGCTTTTCACTTAAAAGTTGGAAGCAAATTGAGAAAAGAGCTGTGACCAATTGATGGTCAGCGACTACCTGAGAGCCTTGCTTCTGTTCCTTAAGTCTGTTCTTGTCTGACGTAAGTTGAGAAAGGTCATCACTTAATTGATTGATTTTGCTCCTACTCTTTCGGATGAGAGACATCAGAAAGATGACGGCAATCAGCAACACCGCAATTAGGACGAGAGACCACATCACCCATCTGCCGTTAACCATAGCATATAGGTCGAAAAGCGTCGGGA
>JBAYFJ010000070.1:0-10371 GCA_041667245.1 Bacteroidales bacterium
CGAATGGCTGATTTTCGCTGATAATATCGGGCCGCATCTGAGCATTGACGAGACATCCTTAACTTCTTCAACAATAAATCCACCAACGCCTCCGCTGAGTCATTCAATTCCAAGATCAAGGCTTTTAGGGCTCAGTAAAGAGGCATTACTGATGTTAAGTACTTCCTCTTTAGACTTACTAAAATAATTGCCTAAACACATACTTTTGCACCTGAGCCAGTTTGGTCTATGTGATTCAATAATTCAGCCAAAAAAAATAAAATGATCCTGCCCTCTCGTCCTTCATCTGACGAGAGGGCTTTGTTTTCCGCAAGTACTTCCATACAGTTATGAAGACCGATAGCCCGGCGTCTGTTCTGAGGGGAAATTCCCTTTAGCCGTTAACATTCTGAAAAATAATTTGATTTTTTAGAGTAGATTTTCCCGATTCGAGACTCTTTATTGTAGACGGGTTCAGAAACGGCTAAAAATGTTTTAGAATCAGAACGTCTTAAAACGTTTACAAAAATTTGTTGCTCTACTACCAATAGAGCATAATTTTTAGCTTATTATCCTCTTGATTACAAAGGTATCATTTTTTTTGATTTACGCGCAATTCTATCAATTTATCAGTAGTGTAAAAAGGTCGAAAAAACACAAATTTCGCTCTGTCGGATAAAATGCTTACCTTTAGAAGTTTTTCTTCAAAAGAATTATGAGAGATTTATACCTTACCAACACGCTAACGCGCAAAAAAGAACTTTTCATTCCCATTAATCCGGGCCACGTAGGAATGTATGTCTGCGGCCCCACAGTCTACGGAGACGCGCACCTCGGACATGCTCGTCCCGGCGTGACTTACGACGTTATGTTCCGACTTCTCAGACATCTCGGCTACAAGGTCCGCTACGTCAGAAACATTACCGACGTAGGGCATCTTGAGCACGACGCCGACGAGGGAGAGGACAAGATCGCAAAGAAGGCGAGACTGGAACAGTTGGAACCGATGGAAGTGGTTCAGGAGTACACATTCCGCTATCACGACGCAATGCGAAGACTTAATGTCGCGCCTCCGTCCATAGAGCCGCGCGCCTCAGGGCACATTATCGAGCAGATCGAGGTCGTGAAAAAGATTCTTGAGGCGGGATTCGCCTACATCAGCAACGGCTCCGTCTATTTTGACGTGGAGAAATACAACAAGGAGTTCCATTACGGAATCCTTTCCGGCAGATCGCTGGACGACACAATGGAAGGCACGAGGTCTCTGGACGGGCAGAGCGACAAACACGCCCCTTACGACTTCGCCTTGTGGAAAAAGGCTGAGCCTCAACACATTATGAAATGGCCTTCTCCTTGGGGCGATGGTTTTCCCGGCTGGCATCTGGAATGTTCCGTTATGGGGGAGAAGTATCTTGGCAACGAGTTCGACATCCACGGCGGAGGAATGGATCTGATGTTCCCTCACCACGAATGCGAGATTGCGCAGAATGAGGCCTGGAGAGGCACACAGGGCGTGCATTACTGGGTGCACAATAATATGGTGACAATCAACGGCCAGAAGATGGGCAAGTCATTGGGCAACTTCATCACACTCCCGGAACTTTTCTCCGGAGAGCACAAAGTGCTTACTCAGGCTTACACCCCGATGACCATACGGTTCTTCATTCTTCAGGCTCATTACCGCAGCACTCTCGATTTCTCAAACGAGGCGCTTCAGGCGGCGGAAAAAGGGTATAAGAGGATTATGCAGGCGGCTCGGGATCTTCGCGAGATAGCTTCGGGCGCAGGCGTTGCTTCTCCAATCCGAGGGACAGAGGGACATAACGCTTGCCAGATGGACTACAACGAGTTTCTAAGCGACACGGCTCCCGAGAGCTGCCCTGCGGATTCAGAGGGGATCAAGGACATTTTCACGAAAGTGTACGACGCGCTTTGCGATGATATGAACACCCCTATCGCTCTCTCTTACATATTCGACGCTGTCAAACTAATCAACACCGAGAAGGAGAAGAAAGGGACTCTGACCAAAGGGGACATCGAGACGCTGGTTCGTCTCTTCGATGATGTGGTGTATGGGGTTTTAGGGCTCAGAGATGAGGCATCGTCAGACAACGGAAAATCCGAAAAGACAATCTCAGGGCTTATGGATATGGTCTTGGACGAGCGCGCAAAGGCTAAGGCCGAAAAGGACTGGCCGCTGAGCGACAGCATCAGGGATCACCTCAAGGCTCTCGGCATAGAGGTGAAGGACACCAAGGACGGAGCAGAGTGGACGCTTGACTAAAGAATGTTCAGACCGTTCAGGAGCATTATGTAATCCTCCGCGCCTGAGCTGATTTCCTCCAATTCAATGAATTCGTCCGCAGTGTGTGAACGTGCGGATTCACCCGGGCCAATCTTGACCGTCGGGAAAGGACAGAGGGCTTGATTGCTTGTGGTCGGAGATCCGAACAGAGTCAGGCCCATTTCTTTGGCTTTCAGCACTATCGGATGGCTCTCGTCAATGTGCGAGCTGCCGAGTCTGGTCGAGCGCGCCTTCACCTCGCATCCGGCTTCTGACGTGATCATATCCAGAAGTTCCTGATTGGAATACATCCCGTTCGGTCGCACGTCCACAACGAACGAGCATTTGTCTGGAACCATATTGTGCTGCTCGCCAGCATTAATCTGAGTTACAGTCATTTTCACAGGCCCGAGGAAAGGAGAGACTTTCCGGAACTGATGGTTTCGGAACCAGTCGATTGAAGGCAGAGCCTTGTAAATGGCGTTCACTCCTTCGTTTCTTGCGGCGTGCCCGCTCTTGCCGTAAGCCGAACAATCCAGGACCATAAGTCCTTTCTCAGCCACGGCTAAATTCATTCCTGTCGGCTCCCCTATCACGCCTAAATCCACCTTTCCGATTTCAGGAAAAAGGCACTCGATTCCCCCCTTGCCGCCGACCTCCTCTTCCGCGGAAACGGAATAATAGAGATTGTAAGGCTGCCGGGAATCAATGAGATAGGTATATGCGATCAAAAGCGCGACAAGACTTCCCCCGTCATCGTTACTGCCCAGTCCGTAGATTCTACCTTTCTCTTCCACTGGGGTGAAAGGGTCTCTGGTGTAGCCGGAAGAAGGCTTCACAGTGTCGATGTGGGCATTTAGGAGAATCGTCGGCTTGCCTTTGTCCGTTGAGGAAGGGCCGAGCCAGATGTTGTTGCCGACTCTGTGAGGGTTCATTCCGTTTGCGCAAAGCCAAGTTTCCAGATAATCGGCGGCATCCTTCTCCTCTCTGCTGAAGGAAGGGATGGAGATGAGTTTCTTGAGAAGCTCAAAAAAGTATGTCAGTGTGATTTCCATTTACAACAAAACTACCGTTCCCCCATTGCCGGCCAGGTCAGAGGCATTGGTGATGACAACTTTGCTCACACCTGCCTCAAGTGCATGAAAAGCATTGTGAAGTTTGGGAATCATCCCGCCTCTGATCGTGCCGATGGCCATATATTTCTTGAAATCGTTCATTCTTATCTCGGGAATAACGCTGTCCCCGTCCTCTTCGCTCATTAGCACGCCTTTCTTCTCGAAACAGAAAGTCAGAGTCACATCATAGTAAGAAGACAAGGCTTTTGCCACTTCGGAAGCGACAGTGTCCGCATTTGTGTTCAGTATGTGGCCTTTGCCATCGTGGGTCAAAGGTGCGACAACAGGCACGAGACCTGCTTTGATAAGGCTGTCAAGCATTGCGGCGTCGACCTTTCTCACATCACCTGCATAGCCGTAATCCACGTCCGTGACCGGACGCTTCTCGCTCAGTATGCAATTTGCGTCAGCTCCCGTGAGTCCTATGGAATTGACTCCCAATGCCTGAAGTCCCGCGACAACGTTCTTGTTCACAAGCCCGCCGTAGACCATTGTCACTATCTGGAGCATAGACTCGTCGGTGATTCTCCTGCCTTCGACCATTCGGGTCTCCACTCCGAGACGGGATGCCATATTTGTGGCCATACGTCCGCCTCCGTGTACCAGAACCTTCAGACCCGGCAATTGCTCGAATGAGGAAAGCAGCTTCCTGAGAGCAACCCCGTCTTCGACAATCCCGCCTCCTACTTTTATGATATTGAGTGCCGCCATAATCTACAATTCTTCCAGCATACGTTTCATTACCACCTGCGCCGAGACCACTCTGTTGGCCGCCTCAGGGATAACCAGACTTCTCGGGGAATCGATGACCTCATCGGTCACGATCATATTCCTGCGGACAGGAAGGCAGTGCATAAAATAAGCATCGTTCGTCACATCCATTTGTCTTTTCCCCACTGTCCAATTCATATCCTTGGACAGAATCTTGCCATAATCGCTATAGGATGACCAGTTCTTGGCATAGACGAAATCCGCGCCCTCGAATGCCTTCATCTGGTCGTATTCGATCTTTGCCTTGCCTGCGAATTGCGGTGCGAGTTCGTAGCCGTGAGGCTGAGTGATGACAAAATCCACGTCGGCGGCGTTCATCCATTCCGCGAAAGAGTTAGGCACGGCCTGAGGAAGCGCGCACGGATGCGGAGCCCAGCTCATAACGACCTTAGGACGTTTCTTCTTGGCATATTCGCTTATCGTGAAAAGGTCGGCGAATGCCTGACAAGGATGCACGGTGGCGGATTCGAGACTGATTACAGGTTTGCCTGAATACCGTATGAACTGATTGAGTATGGTTTCGTTGTAGTCGAATTCCCTGTTCTCGAAACGCGCGAAAGAGCGCACTCCGATTATGTCGCAATAGCTGCCTATCACGGGGATGGCCTCTTTCAGGTGCTCAGGCTTGTCGGAATCCATAACGACACCGAGTTCCGTCTCCAGTTTCCAACTTTCGCCGTTGACATTCAGCACAATTGCGTTCATCCCGAGATTCTGCGCAGCCACCTGGCTGCTAAGTCTGGTACGCAGGCTGTTGTTGAAGAATATCAGGATTATGGTCTTGTTCTTGCCCAGATTCTGCCAGGCAAAAGGAGTCTTCTTGACTTGGGCCGCTTCTTTCAAGGCCGCTTCTATGTTCCCTATATCTTGTGCGTGCAGAAAACTCTTCATCATAATATCTCTTTTAGTGCGTTAACGAATGTGTCCGCATCGCTCCTGCGGAGCACCAGCGGGGCGAGCAGCCGTATCATATCGGTGCTTGCGACGCCTGTGAATATGTGCTTGTCGAAAAGCAGCTGATGACGGATCTGCGCGACAGGCTCGTTGAACTGGATGCCCAGCATAAGGCCTTTGCCGCGGACTTCCTTGATTCTCGGTGAGGACGGGATGTTGTCCTTGATGTAGGTACCCACCTGAAGGGCGTTCTCGATGAGATGTTCGTCTTTGATTATGTCAATCACTGCATTGGCAGCCGCCATAGCCAGATAATTGCCTCCGAATGTCGTGCCGAGCATTCCTTTCACTGCCTTGATTTCAGGTGAGATGAGCACCCCTCCTATAGGGAAGCCGTTAGCCATTCCTTTCGCCATCGAGATGATGTCGGGTCTGATGCCTGCCCATTGGAATGCGAAGAACTTGCCGGTTCTGCCGTAACCGCTCTGCACTTCGTCAAGAATCAGACATGCGCCGTATTTTTTGGTGAGAGACGACAAGTCCTGAAAGAACTGGGGATCAGGGATATTTATTCCGCCCACTCCCTGTATGCCTTCTATGATGACTCCGGCGACGTCTCCTTTGGCAAGCTCTCTTTCGGCCGCCGCACTGTCATTCATATCGATGAACGTCACTTTGTGATTGGCGTTGAATGGAGAGACTATCTTGGGATTGTCAGTTACCGCAACCGCGCCTGAGGTCCTGCCGTGAAAACTTTTGTGAATGGCTATGATTCTGTCTTTTCCGGTACGGAACGAGGCGAGTTTCAAAGCGTTCTCGTTGGCTTCGGCTCCTGAGTTGCACAGGAAAAGAGAATAGTCCTCAAGACCGGTCATATCACCGATTTTCTTTGCCAATTCGTTCTGCAATGGGTTCTTGACGCTGTTGGAGTAGAAGCCGAGTTTGTTGAGCTGGTCTGTCACGGCAGCGACATATTTAGGATGACAATGTCCTATGGATATGACCGCGTGACCTCCGTAAAGATCAAGATATTCCTGCCCTTTGTCGTCCCAGATCCTACAGCCTTTGGCCTTGACGGGAACCACGTCGAATAAACTATAAACGTCAAATAAATTCATAAATCTTTAAAATCTGTTAGCTTTCAGCCTAAGTCCCGTGTCTTCGGGAAGGCCGAAAATCAAATTCATGTTCTCAACCGCCTGTCCTGAGGCGCCTTTGACAAGATTGTCTATCACGCTGACGATGTGCAGTTTGTCTCCGTATTTCCGGACATACAGCACGCATTTGTTGGTGTTGACGACCATCTTCATATCGGGATTCTCATCCACGACCACGACGAAAGGCTCGTCTTTGTAATAGTCTTTGTACAATCCCGACGCTTCCGTCTCGCTCATCGGGCAGTCGAAATAGACCGATGAAAGGATGCCTCTCGGGAAATCTCCTCTGACCGGAACGAAATTGAGGTGTCCCGCATAAGAAGGCGACAATGTGCGGAGGGTTTCGTTGATCTCACCTAAGTGCTGATGGGTGAAAGGTTTGTAGACGGACATATTATTCGCTCTCCAACTGAAGTGAGTGGTGTCCTGAGGACGCTGTCCGGCTCCTGTGGAGCCAGTGATTCCGGTGACGTGTACTTCGGGAAGTTTGTCAGCTTTGGCCATCGGAAGCAGCGCGAGCTGGATAGAAGTCGCGAAGCATCCGGGATTGGCTATGTGACTTGCCGTCTTTATCTTTGACCTGAAGGCCTCAGGCAAACCGTACACGAAGTCCTCGGCATCCGCCGCAAGACGGAAATCGTTGCTCAGATCCACTATTTTGCCTTTGAAACCGCTTGGCAGAGAGTGGACATAATCCTTCGACTTTCCGTGCCCCGAACACAGGAACAGGACGTCCGCCTTTTCCACGGGAGCCTCGCTGCAAAACTCGATGTCAGTGTCTCCCACCAGGTCCTGATGGACTTTCCACACGGGATTGCCTGAGTTGCTCTCACTCTGGGCGAAGATTATCTCGGCCTCGGGGTGATTCAGAAGTATTCTGAACAGTTCCCCGGCAGTGTAGCCCGCGCCTCCGATTATTCCGACTTTAATCATCACTATAAGTCTTTTTCCAATTCTTCTCCTTCCTCTTTGTGCTTTGCGTAGTAGACTCGGAGCGGCGTGGAGGTGACTTTGATGAAGCCTTTGGCGTCTTCGGATGTCCATCCTTTCTGCATTTCTCCGTATTCCCCGAATTTCGTCTTCACCAGATCGTCATCGGAGTCCACTCCTACCGTAGAGAAGGAATAGGGTCTCAGCTCCATTATCGCCGTGCCGTTTACGTTGCGCTGACTGCTTTCCAGCATTGCCTCTATGTCTCGCATAACGGGTTCGAGGTACTGGCTTTCGTGCAGGAACATTCCGTACCAGTTGGCAACCTGGTCTTTCCAGTACTGCTGCCATTTGCTGAGAGTGTATTTCTCAAGGAATTTGTGCGCTGCGATGATCAGCAATGGCGCGGCGGCCTCAAAACCGACACGTCCTTTGATGCCGATTATCGTGTCTCCCACGTGCATATCCCTTCCGATTCCGTAAGGGGCGGCGATTGATTCGATCTTCTGGATTGCCTTCACCTTGTCGGTGAACTTCTCCCCGTTCACGGCGGCAATTTCTCCATCACTGAATTCTATCTTCAGAAGTTCGCTGCCTTTGGAGGTAACTTGCTTGAGGTAAGCGGATTCAGGAAGCCCTTGTGTTGAGTCGAGAATTTCTCCGCCGCAGATGGAGGTACCCCAAAGCCCGACGTTGTAGGAATATTTCAACTTCGTGAAGTCGGCTTCGTAACCGTTTTTGTTGAGATAGTCCACTTCTTCCTGACGGGACAGGGCCATGTCTCTGGTGAGAGTTATGATCTCAATCCCCGGGGCCATCACGAGAAAGGTCATATCGAAACGGACCTGATCGTTGCCCGCTCCTGTGGAGCCGTGGGCAATGGCACTTGCGCCTATCTCTTTGGCATAACGGGCAATGGCCATTGCCTGGAATATTCGCTCGGATGAGACTGAGATGGGATAGGTCCCGTTTCTGAGTACGTTGCCGAAGATCATATACTTGATGCTCTTGTCGTAGTACTCATTAGTAACATCCAGAGTGACATAGCCTTTGGCACCGAGCTTATAGGCCCTTTCCTCGTTTTCTTTCAATTGCTCCGCGCTAAAGCCTCCGGTGTTGGCGCAGGCTGCGTAGACGTCATATCCTTTTTCTTTGTTCAGGTACATCACGGTGAATGATGTGTCAAGGCCGCCGCTGAAGGCGACTACTACTTTTTTTGCCATATCTTTCGTATTTTATGCGTGATGGAACATACTCCTGACTTTCATCCACCAGTTCAGTAGGCCGTCGTGACTGTGTGTCGTGACCGCTTTGTGCTTGTCTGCCGTAGCAGGGTCGTAGAGCATACCGGTACAAAGGCAGCGGGTGTAATTGTTTCTTGAGAGTACGTCATAATTGATGCAGCTCGCGCATCCTTTCCAGAACACGGGATCCGTGGTGAGTTCGGAGAATGTCACCGGCTTGTAGCCAAGCTCACTGTTAATCTTCATCACGGCAAGGCCTGTGGTGAGTCCGAACAGCTTGGCTTTCGGGAAACGCTCTCTTGAGAGATTGAAGGCTGTCTGCTTGATCTTTTTGGCAAGCCCGTGCCCTCTATATTTCTCTTTCACGATTAGTCCGGAATTGGCCACGAATTCCTCGTGATCCCAAGACTCTATGTAGCAGAATCCGGCAAAGTCGTCTTTGTACAAGGCTATTATGGCTTTCCCCTCAAGCATTTTCTGTTTGACATATTCAGGATTTCTCTTGGCTATTCCCGTGCCTCTGACCTTTGTCGCGTCTTCGATAGTTTTCAGTATTTCATCCACGTAATGCAGATGCTTTTCAGATGCGATCTCAATAACAAAATCGTCATTCATTTCTTTAAAAAATATTTAATGTTTTGATTGTTTTCTTAGAGCAGTTTGCTCTCTATTCCGGGAATAATATTGGAGATTGCCTCCAGCACGCTTTTGTCAGAAAATCCTTTTCGGACAATCATCAGCAAGGTGTCATCGCCCGCTATAGTGCCCATTAGCTCGCGCCTTAGCCGGGCGTCAATGATGGAGCCAATCATATTGGCATAACCGGGTCGGGTTTTGATGACTCCGATCTTGTCTTCGAACTCGACGGATTTGATTCCGACCAACGAGAACGGATGTGCCTCGGGAGAGTTCTCTTCAGTTGAAGCCGTCTCCGGAAGCGAATAGCGGTAGCCTCCGGATCCGTCAGGGGTCTTGAAGACCTTCAACTCCTTTAAATCTCGCGAAAGAGTGGCTTGAGTGACTTTGTAGCCTTTCGTCTCAAGCAGAGTACATAAAAATTCCTGATTGGCAGCTTTTTTCGAGCCAATCAGGTCCTTCAGAATACTCAATCTTTCGGATTTCACACTCATAACTAAATACTATTGCTAACTACTAACTTGGTTGTTCCGATTTTGCAATTTGTCCGCTCACCATCTTGTCCTCTTACCTGTCTCGTATATCTTCCGCTCCATCTAATCGTGGCGTATAAATATTCATTTCACCTGCAAATTTATACAAAAAATATTCAATTGCAAATTATTTCCGTGTTTTTTACGCTTATTTCATATAACTCCCGTAACGAGGAAATTGGCTATTTTGGTGAGCAGGTGCATTTTTATCAATTCCATACAGTAGATTTCCAGTCAAAATGACTCTATATAATAGTAGAGAATTGCATTCGTGATTTTTAGATATGAATATGATAATTAGCGGAATAAGAAAAATGGTCATGCTGACGGCTGTGTTAGCGATAGGGCAGGCTTGCATTAAAGAAAAAGCGGACAAAGTCGGGGACGGTTACGCAATCATCGAGACGGACCTTGAGACCTACTCCGGAGCGGATGACGGCAATGCGCTCGGAGCGGCGGAATATGTGATCAAAAGCGCCCGGCTATATGCCTTCGACGGGGATGTGCTTGACAATATGGTCTATGTCGACAACATATCCTCCTCAAATCTCGGCGCCGTGACAGTCAGCCTCAAAGTCAAACAGGCAAGCTCCAAGACGCTCTACGTGGTCTTGAATGAGCCGTCATCTTTGTCGGGAGTCCTTTCGGTCATCAACAAACCGTCAGCCTTCGAGAAACGTAAGCGTCTCCGGGAAGCCGTAGGGTTGATATAAGAAGAGCAGGGTTAGTTGCCCTGCTCTTTCTTTGACCATCGGTCCGGAAGAAGATCCCTGAAGGCGTCCGGAGGAGCTCCGTTCGGCATCTCCGCCACTCTGTTGAGAACGTCAG
>JBAYFJ010000071.1:0-10098 GCA_041667245.1 Bacteroidales bacterium
ACGAAGCTGCCTACAAACACCTCTTCGACTATCATTATCGGGCCCTGTGCTACTTCGCAAAAGAGTACGTTGGCGACAATTACGTTGCTGAATCAATAGTCTCCGGGGTGATTTTCCATCTTTGGGAGAAGCGCGGTTTCCTCAGCGTGGACACTTCTCTGCGCCGTTATCTGATGGCCGCAGTAAGAAATCAGTCCATCAATTACATTAAGTCCCTCAAGACCGCCAAATCAATGCATGCGATATCTCTTGACGCCACGGTTGAGAACAGTATATTGTCGGATGACCTTCCTACAGGACGTCTGTTCGCAAAAGAATTGGAGGCTGAAATCGGAACTGCGGTTAGCAATCTTCCTGAGGAATGCAGGCGAGTTTCCCTCAAAAGCAGAGTCGACGGGAAGAAATATTCCGAAATCGCCTCGGATCTCGGCATCTCGGTCAACACAGTCAAGTACCACATAAAGAACGCCTTAGCGGCTTTGACAATAGCCCTTGAGAAGTTTCTTGTCATTATTTTATTTTTTTCACTCAAATAGACTACCCTTCGCTGAAGGAATCTTGTCTTAACTATAGAAACGCATTATGAAAGATAACACTTCAAACATAATAGACGATTTGATCGCTTCTTATCTCACCGGGGAAATAACCGATGAGGGCAGGAAGGAATTGACGGCTTGGATAGAAGCCGACGCAGCGAACAAAGACCACTTTTTAAAGAAAAGGGAAATCTGGCTTTCCTCGTTCGACAGCGGGAAAGATCTCTTCAATCCTTCAAAAGCCTACGACTCCTTCATTCAGAAGATCCGTAAATCACGTGTCGTGAAGCTGGCTTTCAGATATGCGGCAGCCGCGGCAATTGTCTGTGGCGTGGCGGTGCTTTCGTTCACGCTTGGAGGCGAGAGGACAGTTTCCCGCATCGCCAAATCAGACGTGACCATCAGTTCGCCGATGGGATCGAGAACGGATCTCGTACTTCCTGACGGTACGAAGGTCAGCCTCAATGCCGGCTCCACCATCAGATATGCCCAGGATTTCTCATTGCGCAACCGAAATGTGAGCCTTTCCGGAGAGGCCCTCTTCGATGTCCGCCACGATGACAAGCATCAGTTCATCGTTACTACCAATAGTCTGAATGTGAAGGATATAGGGACTGAATTCGACATTAGGGATTATGAGGATGACGATGTCGCGTCAGTGGAGTTGATCAGCGGCTTGGTGCAAGTGGGCAGCAGAATCGGAAGGCGTGAGGACATTGATATGCTTCCAAATCAGAAGGTGACTCTCAACAAGAAATCAGGGGAACTAAGACTTAACGTCACGTCCGGTGACCGTTCGAGAAATTGGGAAAACGGTACAATTTTCTTCAACGAATGCGAGTTGCGCGTAATGGCCAAGGAATTGGAGAGATTATATGACGTGAGGATCGTCTTTAAAGAGCAGAGTCTGGCCTCTGAGCGTTTCTACGGGAGTTTCAGTAAGAACGATCAGACCGTTGAGGAGGTAATGAAAGACCTATCCTCGACAGGCAAGTTCAATTATCAAATTGACAATCGTACGATAACCATATATTAATTGTTTAACTATTCTAAAAAGACTGTGTAATGAAGGAATAAAAACAGATATTCGATGGTTGCTTATCAACTTTCCTATCACTAACCCATCTTATATTGAATGGTAATCCTTTACGGGTTCCGTTCGTATTAATCACTACCACTAACTAATTCAATAATGAGATATTTATTTAAGACTATCCTGATAGCCTTAGCAGCGCTTTGCATAAGTGCCGAGGTCCTTGCTCAGAACATTACGATGCGAGTGAAAGACGTCACGGTGAAAGACGCTATGACGCAATTGGAAAAACAGACTGAGTACTCTTTTGTTTTTTCTTCCTCGGATTTCAATTCCGGCAAAACAGTTTCGTTTTCGTTAAAGAACGCCACAGTCGATGAGGCAGTCAAGGCGATTATAGCCGGTCAGAAGAACATAACATATTCCATTCAAGGGGACAAGATCATCATCAAGAAGGTAGAGAAGCCCACCTCCGATAACTCAAGCCGCAAGATTTCCGGGCGCGTTCTTAACACGGACAAACAGCCTGTCATAGGAGCTGCCGTAAAGCAGCAGGGCACACTGAACGGAGGAGTTACTGATGTGGATGGCTATTTTACGGTCACAGTCCCTGAGGATGCCGTACTTGAAGTTTCCTGCATCGGTTATGTCACAAAGACTATCCCTTCTTTAGCGGACAATTCACAGATTGTGCTTGAGGAAGACAAATTGCTTCTCGATGAAGTGATTGTTGTCGGCTACGGAACTCAGAAAAAGATTAATCTTACCGGTGCCGTGGCTTCGGCCTCGGGGGAAGCATTGGAAGATAGACCAATCGGAAATATCGCACAGGGCCTTCAGGGATTGGTGCCGAACCTAAATATCACATTCAACAGCGGACAGCCAAACGCAAGCGCTACCATCAACATTCGAGGCAACACTTCTTTGAACGGCGGTAACGCACTAATTCTTGTGGACGGAGTGGAAATAGCCGATTTGTCACTTGTCAATCCTCAAGATGTGGAAAGCGTTTCGGTCCTCAAAGATGCCTCAGCCGCAGCCGTCTATGGAGCCAGAGCCGCTTTCGGAGTTATGCTCATCACGACAAAGAAAGGCAATAGGAACGGTCAGATCAAAGTCAATTACAACAACAACTTTTCGTGGAGTACCCCTGCCAGGATTCCTGAAATGCCAAGATCTGATGTCTGGGCGAGGATGTGGAACAAGGCTTGTGACTATGATAGCCCGGGAGGATATTATTTCAATGACAAGTTTATGGCCGCCTTGGATGCTCATATATCTGATCCAGAGAACAATCCTGCTATTCTGGTGGATACCGAGGGAATTCAGAACTCCAATTACACACCGAGCAATCCGGGTTGGGCTTACGTGGGCAACACTGACTGGCTTGATGAGTTCTACAAGGATGCGGCTTTAATGCAACAGCATAACGTCAGCCTTTCGGGCGGAAGCAAAACCAACAATTATTATGCGTCGATAGGCTACAAAGACCAGGACGGTATTTTCCGCTATGGCAATGACAATTACAAGAGATTGAACCTGGCTTTTAATTTTGACACTAAAGTCACTGACTGGCTGGATCTGAGTTTCTCAACTCGTCTGAGCAACATAAAGAATGACGAGCCTTACAAATCAGGCACTGAGTCCGAGACTTGGTACTATGACGTGTACCGTATGTACCCTACGCTGTCTGTTTTCTTGCCAAACGGAGATTTTGCGGGCATATACTTGAATAGCGGTAACTTCAACATTATCGGCAAAATGGCATTGGCTGGAAGGAACGTCAAAAAGACATGGGACCAATGGTACACAGGCAAGTTTGACTTCCATCCGCTCAAGGGCCTTTCCATTAAAGGAGATTATTCTTGGAACAGGTATTCCACTGTCCAGAAAATCCACAAGAAGACGATGACGCAGACTTTTCCGGAAGGAAGGGAGGATTATCTTGCTGAGACTCCCAACTCTGTGACCAATTACAACTCCAATAACTTCTATCAGGCGATCAACGTGTATGCCGAGTACAAGCATTCTTTCAATGAGGAACACAATCTTTCGTTGATGGCAGGTTACAATCAGGAGCAGAAAACTTACGCATCCACATCCTACACTATGACGGATCTTTATGACAACGATCTGCCTATTTCAGATTTGGCCATTAATTACAAAACCAACTCCGAGACCAAGGATATCTGGAGAGTCCAAGGCCTTTTCTATAGATTCAATTACGACTACAAGAGCAAATACCTGCTTGAAGTGAACGGCCGTTATGATGGATCGTCCAAATATGCCAAGGATGACAGATGGGCATTCTTTCCTTCAGTTTCCGCAGGATGGCGTATATCGAAAGAAGGCTTTATGAATTCAGCCTCGGACTTTGTCAACGACCTTAAGATCAGAGCATCCGTGGGTTCGTTGGGTAATCAGGTCACCAGTGGCAACCACTCTTATATGTCTGTCCTAACTGGAACAAGCATAAACAATTATATGATGAACGGTTCCATACTCACAGGGTTGAACACTCCTACTCTTGAAAGCTTAGTAACGTGGGAAAAGGTCAACACATACGATGTCGGTCTTGATTGGGCGTTGTTTAACAGCCGTTTCTCCGGCAGTTTTGACTATTACATCAGGGACACCAAAGGAATGGTAAGGTCCGTGAAACTGCCTGCGGTTTTAGGAACAAGCGGCGGAAAGGAGAATATCGCGGATATGAGAACTAAAGGCTGGGAGGCTGAGGTGTCTTGGAAAGACAGAATCCAAAACTTCGCAGGCAGTCCTTTCGACTATTCTTTGACAGTCGGAGTGTCTGACTATCAGGCTGAGATAACGAAATATGACAACCCTACCGGCTCTCTCGCTTCGGGTATGTACTACAAAGGTCAGAAACTCGGTGAAATCAGAGGCTATGTAACCGATGGGTTCATCAAAGACGAAAATGAAGCCGCTCAGATGAATTACATCCAGAAATACATTTCTTCCAAATGGTTTCCGGGAGACATAAGGTACAAGGACATCAATGGGGACGGAGTGATTGACGGAGGCACAAGCACTTTGGCCGATCCTGGTGACAAGAAAGTCATTGGAAACTCCACACCTCGTTACAGATTCAACATTCAGGCAGGATTAGGATGGCACAATTTTGACCTCAGCGTTCTTTTCGAGGGCGTGGCCAAAAGGGACCTTTGGACCAGCAGCGACATATTCTGGGGCTATAGCAGGGGAATCTACAATTCCTGCGTGACTCAGTACCACATTGACAACACCTGGACTCTTGAGAATCAGGATGCCTATTATCCGCGTCTCACAGCATCAGGAAATATGAGAAGTAAACAGGTTCAGACAAAATATCTCCAGAATGCGGCCTATATCAGACTTAAGGATGTTACTTTAAGTTACACCTTACCTGAGAAATGGACGTCAAGAATTAAAATCGGGCAGACGAGAGTCTATGTCAGCGGAATGAATCTTTGGGAAACCACGGGCCTGCCATCATTTATGACACCGGACATAGTGGATCAGATTTCATCTTACAGTTCCAGTCCTAATGCCGGCAAGGAGTACGCATTTATGAGAAGCTACTCTTTTGGAGTAAACATAACCTTTTAAATAGCAATTCATTATGGTAAAAAATAAAATCATTATTCTTGGTCTTGCAACTCTTATGCTGGCGGGGTGTGATTATCTTGACACTGAGCCGGGAGATGCCATTTCGGCTGACGTGTTCTGGGAGACATCCACTTCATCATCGTTGGAGCAGTATTGCAACACTTATTATCCGAAACTTATAACAGGTCACGGAGACCCTCAGGCATGGAGTCTCGGGACGATGTTCACAACCGAACAGCAATCAGATAATATTTTGTCAGCAGGAGTCAATCAGATAACTTACGGTCAGAACACCATTCTGACGGGTTCAGGTTATTGGTCTTGGTCTGTTGTCAGAGCTTGTAATGCTTTTTTGCAGAATTATCAGCGTTCCTCAGCATCGGAAGTCGACAAAAAGAAATATGCGGGAGAAATGCTTTTCTTCAAGGCTTTCGACTATTACAACAAAGTCCGTCTCTTTGGTGACGTGCCGTGGTACGACAAGGCTATGAACAAAAATGATCCTGATTTGTACAAAGGCAGGGATTCAAGAGAGACTGTTATGGACAGCGTTCTCGTGACCATTGACAAAGCTATCGATTTCCTGCAGAGGAAAACGAATGTCTACAGAGTCAGTAAAGATGCGGCTTTGTTGCTTAAAGCCAGGATGTGCTTGTATGAAGGCACTTATCGCCGCTATCGTGGCATTGAGGGCGATGAGAAGTATCTCAAGGAAGCGTATGATGCGGCCGGCACTCTTATGGGCTACGGCTACTCATTGTACAAGTCTTCTACGGGCGAGAACTATTTTGACCTGTTCATTCAGAAGAGTTATACCTCGAATCCCGAAATCATTCTCTCAAGGGAGTACGATCCTGCGTTGAATATGGGAAATGACGTGTCCAATTACATCCCTAATTCCGAGCAGGGAATGAGCAGGGACTGCTTTGAGGAGTATCTTTGCTCAAAGACCGGGCTGCCTGTTTCTTTGTGCGGCTGCCATAATCCGAATATGGGTTATATCGCTGAGATGAAGAACAGGGACGGAAGGCTGCTACAGACTCTTTGTCTGCCTGAGGACGGGCCTTATGCAAGATACCTTTACAGGCAGGATGCCGGCAAGATTAAAGGCGGTGCGCCTAACATTTTTTCGATTCTTCCTAATTCGGACACGAGGACATTCTACGGAGCCACAAGCACCGGCTATGCCATCTGCAAGTTTTTCAATTCCACGGAGCATCTTATCGGCAATCATATGGGAAGCATTGACGCACCTGTGATGCGTTATGCTGAAGTGCTTTTGATTCGTGCTGAGGCAGGTGCAGAGCTGGGTTTGGATCCGGAACTGGACAAGACAATCAATCTTCTTCGAGAAAGAGCGGGATTCAACTTCAAGCTTGACGAAAATCCTGTTGAGGATCCTGATCTTGTTGCGAAATACCCTGTTATCAAGGGCCCTAACGCAAATCTTATCCGTGAGATTCGCAGGGAGCGCAGAATAGAATTGTTCGCTGAGGGCTATCGTTGGGACGATGTGTGCAGATGGGATGTGGGTGAGATTGTCTTCAACAGGGTGAGAAGAGGCGCCAAGATGGATCCGAAACTTTACACTTCTGACGAGATAAGCACTATCAAGACTATGGTCGGATTCGATGAGAACGGTTTCATCACTCCTTATGCCAAGCGTTCCACTCTTTCTATGAAATTTACTTCAAAGAATTATTTGCTGAACGTTCCTCTTGATGAGATTTCCCTAAATCCTAACTTGCTGCCTCAGAATCCGGGTTGGGGCGAATAAAGTAATTATCAGATAATTGAATTATATGAAAAAGAATTTCTTGCATATTTTGACGGCGGTCCTCTCTTTGTTGTTCCTCTCAACTCTTTTCGTAAGTTGTGAGGGTAAAGATGACGAGGTGGCGCACAAAGGAGCAAAGACTGCGATGATGAAGTCCATCGCTGACAATGTCCCTTACATTCAATCAGTTGAGAAGGATGAGCAATATGATCTGTTTGACGGCATCAAAATTACCGATGCGTTGTTTACTTATTGCACCAAGCCTACCAGAATGCTCATAGCGGAGATTGATTTGAATAATAACATCACTATCGCTACATCCGCGCCTGACAACAAGAATGAGGTCGGCAAAAAATTGCAGACCATAGTCGAACAGGCTGAGAGGGCCGAGGAAGGCGGCCGCAAGGTCTATTTGGGCATAAATGGAGATTACTATTCTCAGAAAGGCTCCGAATGGATCCCGGGAGGAGTGTTTTACAAAGACGGGGTCGCCATCAAGACTGAGATAGGTTATGAGGCAGACAACATCTTCTTCATAAAGAAAGACGGCACGGCTCACATAGCGACTTTGCCTGAGTTCCAGTTGATAGCCTCTGATGTTCAAAGCGCCATAGGCGGTTGGCAGAGACTTGTCACTGACGGCAAGGCGACAGGAACTTTCACGGTGAATGACAACTCTATGATGTTTCATCCGAGAACTTTCCTCGGTGTGTCCAAGGATAACAGGAAGGTCTATTTCTTCGTAATCGACGGAAGACAGCCAGAGTACTCCAACGGGATGAGAGTCAGTGATATGATGCTGCTCTGCGAAGGCGCGGGGTGCTATCAGGCACTCAATATTGACGGCGGAGGCTCCACTACTATGGTCAAAAGAGTCGAGAGTCCGTCATTGTCGTTCGAGATTATGAATGTCCCTTCGGACAATCCGGCAAGACCCGTCATAAACGGATTGCAGGTTATTGAAAAAGAATAAATATCATGAAAATAAATTGTAAATATATAGGTAACATCTTATTAGGTGCAGCAGCTCTCATTATCTCCGCCTCGTTCCTCACTTCGTGTGATGACGGGTATGAGGTGAAGAAGGTGGTACCTACGCTTGACATTCAGGAAAGCGTCGCCGCAGGACCTTTGGATTCCAGGCAAATCGTCAAACTGCGTTCCTCATATCCTTGGTATGCTGAGGCTTCCGATCCGTGGATTGATATGCAGAGGTACAGAGGCCAGGCTTTGAAAAAGGATTCTCTTGTCTTCAACATAGCGGAGAATGAGTCAATGGACGACCGCGAGGGCTGGATTGAAATCCGTCTTATGGATCAGATGAGCCAGAGGATTCCTGTCAAGCAAAGCGGAAGGGGTACTTTGATCACTTTGGGCAAAAAGCTTGTCCGTTTCAACGTGAACGGAGGAGAAACTGTCGTTGACGTGTTGACCCATCTGGATTGGGACACGGACATCAAGGACGAGGACGGGTTCAAGTTTACAAAAGTTGATGAGTCCAAATTAAAGGTCACCGTCGGGAAAAACACTACCGGAGCCGAGAGGTCCAAAAAGGTCACTTTGAAGGACAAGAACGGAAATGAAACTGCGCAACTAAATGTGATTCAGTCTAATGTTGAGAAGATGCTGTCAATTACTTTGCCTGCCAAGGACAAAGATATTCTGCTTTCAAAAGCTAAAGTGGACAACATAGACATCCCCGTATCTTTGAATTTGGACTATGACTGCGTGGTTTCAGATGGCTCATGGATAAAGGTAATCGAGACTCCTGCTTTCAGTGGGGACATAGTTATGGACATCACCGTTAAGATAGCGCTTGAGGCAAACACTACCGGAGTTGAGCGTAGCGGATATGTTAAGATCAAGGATAAGAACACTGATATGGCAGACATCTTCTACGTGTCTCAGATGGGACGTGACAGGAGAATCTATGTCAAGCCGGGCGGAATCGGAGACGGTTCGGACTGGGACAACGCGTTCGGCAATTTGCCTGATGCTATTGCCGCATCAGACAGGCTTTACGAGATTTGGGTCGCCAAAGGGGAATATCAGCTTTCAAAGACTCTGATTTGGCCATGTGTCAATATGTATGGCGGATTTGACGGGGATGAGACTAAGCTTAAGGACAGGGATCTAAACAACAAGTCCACTATCAAGGGCGGCAATTTCATTACCATCAGCGCTTGGGGCAACAAGGTTGACAAAGAGTACTTCTATATGGACGGCTTCATCCTTACGGGGGCGGATTCCAAGAATGAGTATATGGGCCCTTTCGAAATCTATAAGTATATGGGTTTCAGAAATTGTGTGTTCTGTGACAATACTTACGGCAAGAACGGAGGTGGTTATTTTGAGGGTGTCAAATTCTTCAACTGCGTTTTCTACAACAACAAAACCCTTCATTATTCGGCGGCAATCAATGTGAAGAATGCCGAGCTGTACAATGTGACCATTGTCAATAACATCGGAAAAAACGAGGCTTCCGGAGGAGGCGTCCGTATCGGAGGAAGCGGTAACCTGCTGTACAATACGGTTATATGGGGGAATAGGCACGACAAGGGCGGCGCCCATAATGTCTATCTTGACGCCAATAACAACTCAAAGTTCATTAATTGTGCGGTAGAGTCCACGTTGACGTTCAATGGCGGGAACAAGCCGAGCGATACGACAGGCTCCATTGTCATTAACGCTAATAATGACGATCCTAAAGGGCCGGGGTTCATTGACCCGAGCGGTAGGAGCTATGCTCTCAAGGCAAGTTCGCCTCTGATCAACGCGGGATATGATATTGCTCTTAATCTCTATCTTTACACGGACATTATCGGCGCAAATCGCCAAATAGGTTCGTCTATCGACATAGGGGCTTACGAGTTTGCGGAATAATTCTTATTTTTGCAGTAGTAGAGGGGACACCTCTTCTGCTACTGCAAATTGTTATTTGTAAATAGACATGAAGAAATTTTTTTTGTTTTTTGTCAGTATTTTACTGATTCTCTGTTGCAGCTCTGAATCAAAGCCGGATGTCAAAAAGCCTCATCTCTCTTTGCCTGAGAAGTCGATAGTTATAACGAACCAGGCAAACAGCTCAGTGTCAATCCTTGACGCTTCGGATTATTCGATAATATGGACTTGGACTCCTCAAAAAG
>JBAYFJ010000072.1:0-9792 GCA_041667245.1 Bacteroidales bacterium
AATTGCGTCTTCTCAGTTCCTCAAAGATGACTCCGATCTTTGAAATGTTCTCAAGTCCCAGAGGAGGTACGGCTATTCCGTCGAAATCCGACCCGATGCCGACGTGATCAACACCGGCAAATTGAACGGCATATTCAATGTGATCCACGACATCTTTGTAAGAAGGACGAGGAAGCGAAAGCAATTCGTCTTGAACTAAATGCCATGCGGTTATCTTTTCCGGATTGGAAGGGTCCTTTATGAACTCCTCTTCCACGGCATCCGCCTTGTCACCAAGTCCGGAAGATGTCATCAACTCATTAAAGCTATCTGAAAGAAAGGCAGGACAAAAATTAATCTGAATGACCCCACCGTGCTCTCCGATAGTTCTGAGCATCGAATCTGAGAAATTCCTTCTGTGGTGAGCAAGAGTCCTGCAGCAGGAATGAGTGGACACAATAGGAGCCTCGGAACACTCAATGCAATCGTAGAAAGTCTTGTCCGAACAATGCGCTATGTCAATGATCATACCGAGCCTGTTCATCTCCCGTACCACTTCTTTCCCGAAAGGGCTCAATCCGTTCCAGCGATTGTTCCCTGCCGCCGAATCACAAATCTCATTGTCACCGTTGTGAGTGAGCGTCATATAACGGACACCCATTCGATAGAAAAGGCGAAGCAGCGACAAAGAATGCTGAATCGGAGCTCCGTTTTCCATTCCTATTAACACAGACGCAAGTCCTTTTCTCTTGTTGGAGAATGCCTGAGAGGGACTGAGTGCAAGAGCAGCCTTGTCCTGATTGGCCTGAATGGAATCATAGACACCCGCAAGCATCTCAAGAGCATATCTGGTCGCCTCGTCCGGAGAAAGAGTGTTGGAATTGTAAAGAGCGAAAAAAGCTCCGTCGACTCCCCCTTTAATCATCTTGGGAAAATCGACGTGAGCATAGTCGTTGTCTTTGCCCAGATCCCTCAAACGCATAATCTGGGACGGAGTGTCACAGTGGGAATCCAAAACGAACATTTTCTATGGTTTATTTGGAATAACGGCTTACAGATGATGACTTTATGTTGACAATGTTGAACTTGGGATCACCGTTGAACACAAGCACGCTGTTGCCGGAAAGCTCAACGCTGATAGCGTCACTTGCGTTTTCAGTCAGCTGACAAGAGCCACTAAGTTTCACAGTTGCCTGAGGAGTCTGAAGATTGAGAGCGTCTACGACAGATGAGCCGCTTCCTTTCACGTCCAGATTCTTGGCGTTTCCGTAGATCTTCACTTTGGCAGAGCCTGAGGACACCAGATTCACCTCGCTGAATTCTCCTGAAATGTCAGAAGACGAAGGCCCGCTCTGTTCAATCTTCAATTGCGAGGAGGTCTGAGTCAATCCGAGCAACGATGAGCCTTCCTGCTTGACAGTCAGATTGTCCGCATCCACAGTCAAAGACACATTTGATGCTTTGCTCAAGTCAAGTTGGGCATCGCTCGAGATTACTTTCAAATTCCTGACAACTGACTTTCCTGCTGTGGTAAGAGAGAATTTCTCTGGTTTGAAACTCTCTGAGCCTGTGAACGAGGCTTCGCCGTCAAGAGAAAGGGAAGACAGTTCAGGCATATAAACAACTGCCTTAATCACCGGCTTTGGAGTGTTCCTTGCGTTGTATTTCTTTTTTACCTCGGAAGGAAACGATTTTTTGTCCACTGACAAATACAGATTATTGTTGATGACATAAGACTGAATGTAATCAGCAATGTCCGAATTGACGGTAATTTCCACTTTGTAGGCATCGGACTTTATCACGCTTGTCTCGAAATCCGTCGCTGAGACTCCGTTAAACGCAGACAAATCGTGCGCAATATTCTTTGTCTGAGCCGAAAGATTAACGGCTATAATTAAAGTGGCAATTAATATAGCAACTTTTAACAAATTGATTCCAAATGTTTTCATATTCAAAAAAATAATTATGATTCTATTAGTTTCCCCCATTCATCGGTCTTGTCGTCCAAGAGTTTCTTCGTGTCCTGGTACTTAGCCGACATTGCCATAATGTCCGTTTTTTCGTCTGGATTCATAAGAGTTCGCTCAATGGCATTCAACTCCTCCTCGATTGTCGAGATCTGAGCCTCAAGAGCGGCAATTTTGTTTTTTCGTTTCTTATCTTCTTTTGTAACAGCCTTTTGGGCGAGAAAAGAATCTGCGGATTTCTCGGATTTAACGTCTACGGGCTTTACAACAGGTTGAAAACGTCTTTCAAGTTCCTTAAGATTCTCCATCTTTCTGGTCTCAAGGAAATCCTGTACGCTCTCAAGATGCTCGCTGACGTGTCCGTTCCTGAATTCGTACATCTTATCAACCAGGCCCTCAAGGAAATCACGATCGTGAGACACTACAATCACCGTACCGTCATAAGACTTGAGTGCTTGTTTCAAAATGTCCTTCGACTTGATGTCCATATGGTTTGTCGGCTCATCAAGCGCAAGCAGGTTACAAGGCTGAAGCATCAGTTTCGCCATTCCAAGACGGGCCCGTTCGCCTCCGCTCAGCACCGAAACCTTCTTGTCGATGTCCTCTCCTCTGAAAAGGAATTCCGCGAGAATGTCCCTGAGCTTAGTTCTGACATCTCCCGTCGCAATGTTGTCAAGAGTGTCGTACACCGTCAGGTTTCTGTCAAGCACATCCTCCTGATTCTGTGCGAAATAGCCTATCGAGACATTATAGCCGATTTTATATTCCCCTGAAATGGGCTGTAATTCCCCCATTATCACCCTCATAAGCGTTGTCTTCCCTTCGCCGTTCCTTCCGATCAAAGCCACTTTCTCCCCTCTTTTTATTTCTATGTCCGCATCCCTGAAGACAACCTTCTGAGGATAACCCACAGTCATATCGACAGACTTGAACACCACGTCCCCTGAACGGACAGCGGAAGGAAATTTAACGTTAAGTGTCACATTGTCAGTCTCATCCACCTGAATCCGGTCGAGCTTCTCAAGAGCCTTGATTCTCGACTGTACCTGATTGGACTTGGTCGGCTTGTAACGGAACTTCCTTATGAAGTCCTCAGTCTTCTCAATCATCTTCTGCTGATTCTCGTAAGCAGCATCCTGCTGCGCAAGTCTTTGAGCGCGCAACTCAACATATTGACTGTAAGACACTTTGTAGTCATTAATCTTGCCGAGCATAATCTCCACAGTCCTGTTGGTGACATTGTCGAGAAACTGCCTGTCGTGCGAAACCAGAAGAAGAGAGCCGTTGTAATTCTTTAGATAATCCTCAAGCCACTCTATAGACTCGATGTCCAGATGGTTTGTCGGTTCATCCAGAAGAAGCACATCAGGCTTTGAAAGCAGAACTTTGGCCAGCTCTATCCTCATATTCCATCCCTGGGAGAAAGTCTCAGTCTTCCTGTCAAGGTCCTCGTCCTTGAATCCAAGTCCCATCAAAGTCTTAAGAGCCAGCACCTTAGGTGGCTCACTTTGAGTAATGGACAAAGAGTCGTTCAGCTCGTTCATCTTGTTTATTAGATCAAGGTAAGCATCTGACTCATAGTCAGTTCTTTCTGCAAGCTCCCTGCCCACATTCTCAAGCTCGCGCTCTTTAGAAAGAATGTGATCAAAGGCGGTCAAAGTTTCATCAATGACCGAGCGGCCGCGGTGATGCTCCATAATCTGCGGCAGATAACCAATGACCAGATTATTCGGTTTGTCTATCTGTCCTGAAGTAGGCTGCTGAAGTCCGTATATCAACTTCATTATGGTTGACTTTCCGGCACCGTTCTTTCCGACCAATCCTATCTTGTCATTCTCACTTATGTGAAAATTGATATTGTCCAACAACGTGAAACTACCGTAAGCTACTACTAAATTATTAATTGAAATCATCTATTCTAACTATCTTTCTTACAAATGAATATACTTCCTTCATAAAGAAGGTACAATGGCGCTGCCAGCACAAACATTGACACGGGATCGCTCGGTGTAATCGCAGCCGAGATGACCAGAATGATGCAAAAAGCGTATTTCCTTCCTTTTTTCAACATCGTCCTGGTCACAATCCCAAGATGGGAGAGTACAGCTATGACAGAAGGGAACTCAAACAACACCCCTGACATAATGACCATTGAAAGAAACAGCGATATGTAGGAAGAAATTGTGAACTGGTTGTTGACTTGTGCGCTGACAGAATAATTGGCGAAAAAGTTCAGACAGACAGGGACAATGAAGAAGTATCCAACCGCGACTCCGAGATAGAACAGTACCGATGCCATCATAAAAGCCTTTTTCGTGGCGGACTTTTCGTCTTTGTACAAAGCAGGAGCGATAAACGTCCACACTTCGTAAATCAAATAAGGAAAGGATATTATGAGCCCGCAACTAAAGGCAATCTTCAGGTGAATGAAGAACTGGGCCGAGATTTCAATGTTGATTATTGACATCGAAAAAGCCAGATGCAGCCACCTGTAAAGGAAGAAATCCCCCCTTGTCGGAGCAAGCACTATGTCGTCGAACAGAAAGCCTTTGAAGCAAAAAAGGATTACGCTTGTCCCGACCAAAACGATTGCCGAACGGAATAGTACTCCTCTCAGCACATCAAGATGGTCCCAGAAGGACATTTCTGACAACTCATTTGCCACCTCAGAACTGCCGAATTGAATTATTTCTGCTCTGCCTCACCGGCAGAATCCGTCTTTGGAGATTCTTTGATTTCCTTTTTAGGCGCAGCTTGCTCATCAGGACTCTTGATCGATGATTCGACTCCGTCCACACCTTCCTTGAAACTCCTGACCCCTTTGCCTATTCCTTTCATCAGCTCAGGAATCTTCTTCCCTCCGAAAACAAGAAGGATTACGAATGCTAAAATTACAATTTCCCAAAAACCGAACACTAACGGATATGTAAGCATAGTTTTAAAAATTAAATATTATCTATCATTCATCCGGCCGGCAAAAATCCCGGCCAATTTTTCAGGACAACGGACAGGACGGCGCGTGATCTTGTTGATGAACCCGAGCGTCACCACTCCTTCCGCACACAGCACCCCGTCTTGATTGAAAACCTGCTGCCTAACCGGCAATTTTGCCATAGGCACCCTGTCAATCATTGCGACACATCTGAGATGATCCCCCATCTTTGCAGGGAACTTGTAATGACATTCCACCGAAACGATTGGAATCATCACCCCGTCCTTCTCACACTCCTGAATCGGATAACCGCTTTCCACGAGCATATGATCTCTCGCACATTCAAAATACCTTATGTAATTGGAATGATGTACGATGCCCATCTGATCGGTCTCGTAGTATCTAACGTCTATAAAAGTCTCGGAATATAGCATAACAAGAATGTTAACAAACCAAACTATACTGTTCTACTTATTGTTTTTCAGTGCTTTAAGCTGGGATTCCAGACTTTCTATTTTAGAGGTCGAATCACTCTCCTTTTTTCTCTCCATAGCAACTACATTCTCAGGAGCGTGGTCCACGAATGCCTTGTTCGACAACTTCTTCCTCACGCTATCAAGGAATTTTCTCTGATAGTCAAGCGCCGATTCCAGCTTTTCAATCTCCTCATCCACATTGACAAGCCCAGTTAGAGGCACGAACATCTCAACAGTTCTCACCATAAATGAGACGCCTGCAGAAGTGTCCGGAAACTCGTTCACTACCTCTATTGAACTGACATTGGCCAATTTCTCGACAATAGACATCATAGATGACGGGAAATCACCCTTCACCTTCAATTCAAAGGCCTGTTTCGGAGAAAGATTCTTCTGCTGCCTTATGCTTCTGATTCCGTTGACGGCCTCCTCGGCCATCTCGAATTCATTGATTGAAGCTGAGTCATAGCCTTTTGATTTCGGAGTCGAAGCGAACATAATCGTGTCTCCATCCTTCCTTGTCTCAATCTGCTGCCAGAGCTCCTCGGTAATGAAAGGCATCACAGGGTGAATCATCTTAAGCAGAGAATCGAAATAAGACAAGGTCTCTTTCAGCGTCTCAGGATCTATGCAGGAACCGTAAGCCGGCTTGATAAGCTCAAGAAACCAAGAGCAGTAATCGTCCCAGAAAATTTTGTACACAGTCATCAGAGCGTCTGAAATACGGAATTTGGAATAATCCTCCTCCACGGACTCAATCGCCTGCGACAATCTGTCGGCGAACCATTTCACGGCGACCTTGCAAGTCTGAGGCTGAGGAAGATTCTCATCCACCTCAAAGCCCTTGACAAGACGGAATGAATTCCATATTTTGTTGCAGAAATTCCTTCCCTGCTCAACTTGGGATTCATCATAGAAAATGTCATTTCCTGCCGACGCGCAAAGCAACATTCCAATTCTGACAGCGTCCGCGCCATATTTAGCGATCAAATCTACCGGATCCGGGGAGTTGCCCAAAGTCTTGGACATCTTTCTGCCCAGCTTGTCTCTCACTATTCCTGTGTAATAGACATTGCTGAACGGTTCTTTGCCCATAAACACGTCTCCCGCCATTATCATTCTGGCTACCCAGAAAAACATTATGTCAGGTGCCGTAACCAAGTCATTAGTAGGATAATAGTATGACAGATCTTTGTTCGCCTGACGCTCCGGATGCCCCGGTTTCTCAGGATCGAAAACAGAAATAGGCCAAAGCCATGATGAGAACCAAGTGTCAAGGACATCATCGTCCTGTCTGAGCTGATCAGCCGTAATCTGAGGATCGATCTTCTTGGCTTCTGTCAAAGCCTCCTCAAGAGTCGGCGCCACCACAAATTTTCCGTTTGGCAGATAGAATGCAGGAATACGCTGTCCCCACCAAAGCTGACGGGATATACACCAGTCACGTACATTCTCCATCCAATACTTATATGTGTTGATATATTTCGGAGGAATGAACTTCACTCTGCCACTCATCACTGAATCAAGTGCGCTTTTGGCAAGCTCGTCCATTTTCAGGAACCACTGGGTCGAGAGTTTAGGCTCTATGATCGCATTTGTGCGCTCAGAATACCCGATAGGAGATGTGTAATCCTCCACTTTCTCAAGATTGCCGGCCTCCTGAAGCATCTTCTCAATCTTCTTGCGCGCGACAAATCTGTCCTCACCCACGAGAATGACCGCTTTCTCATTCAATTTGCCGTGAGCGTCTATGATGTCCGTAATCTGCAGATTGTGTCTCAGACCTATTTCGTAGTCATTGGCATCGTGAGCAGGAGTCACTTTAAGGCAACCAGTCCCGAAACCAATCTCGACGTAAGAATCTTCTATGATAGGTATCTCTCTGTTAATCAAAGGAATAAGCACCTTCTTCCCTTTAAGCCAGTGATACCTCTCGTCATCTGGATTGATACTCACAGCCGCATCAGCCATTATGGTCTCAGGACGAGTGGTAGCAACGACTATATATTTGTCGGTCTTGTTGCCTTGTCCGTCTGAAATGAAGTACCTCAAATGATAGAATTTGCTCTTGGTGTCCTTGTGGACCACTTCCTCATCACTTACCGCAGTCATTCCCACGGGATCCCAATTGACCATTCTCACTCCCCTGTAAATCAATCCCTTATGATAGAAGTACACGAATGTGTTGATGACGGCCTCGGTAAGATCCGGGTCCATAGTGAACTTGGTTCTGTCCCAGTCGCAGGAAGCCCCGAGCTTGCGCAATTGCTGAAGAATCTTGTTGCCGTGCTCCTCCTTCCACTCCCATGCATATTTCAAGAACTCGTCTCTGCCGATGTCCTCTTTGCATATTCCTTTTTCTTTCAGTCTCGCAACTACCTTACTTTCAGTAGCTATGGAGGCGTGATCTGTACCGGGGATCCAACAAGCGTTCTTGCCGTCCATTCTTGCCTTTCTGATCAACACGTCATTGATGGTGTTGTTCAGAACGTGTCCCATATGAAGGATTCCGGTCACGTTAGGCGGCGGAATCACTATTGTGTAAGGCTCTTTCTCATTAGGCTCTGAATGGAAAAACTTATGTTCCAGCCAGTAGGCATACCACTTGTCTTCAACCTTTGAAGGATCGTATTTAGCGGATAATTCCATAAATAAAAGTATATTGTAGCTTATTGTATATTTTGCCGTCCGGCGGCAACCAAATTATGCAAATATACTATATTTTAGCTAACTTTGCACATAGTAATATGCTTGTAAACTATATTAAATCACTCAACAATGGATAACAACGATCAGAATAACCGTCAGATCAGTTTGGATCTCAAACCTGAAGTGGCGAAAGGCTCTTACTCCAATTTGGCGATAATCACCCATTCCCACAGCGAATTCATCATTGATTTCGCAACAATGCTGCCCGGCATTCCAAAACCAGAAATAGGCAACAGAATTATTATGACCCCTGAACACACCAAGAGGCTTCTTAACGCTTTGGCGGAGAACATCAGCAAGTACGAGTCCCAGTTCGGGGCTATTGATATGGGCGACAGCAATCAGTCTAAAGGCGGCACATTCAATCTTAACGACTTCGGTCCGATCGGCGGTGGAGCTAAATCATAAACCCGGCATCGGTTTCGACCAGATCAAAGCATTCGCCTTCGACATCGACGGCGTTATGACTAACGGCGGGCTGCTATGCGACCTGCGCGGGGAATTGTTCAGAGTTTATGACGCCAAAGACGGTTTCGCCGTCAGAATGGCTACTATGAATGGCTTTCACGTCGGAATAATTACAGGGGGAAGGTCAGGCAGCATTATCGAAAGATTCAAGACGTGTTCTATACCTCAGGAAGACATCTACCTCGGCTCGCGAAACAAGCTGAAGGATTTCGACGATTTCTGCTCAAGACACGGCCTTCAGAGAAATGACGTGCTCTACATCGGCGATGACATTCCGGACATTGAGGTCATAAAGGCTTGTGGCATAGGTGTCTGCCCTTCGGATGCCGTCGCAGAAGTCAAAGATGCGGCTGACATGGTCACGGATTATCCGGGAGGAAAAGGCTGCGTCAGAAGTGTGTTCGAGACCGTGATGAAGTGCCAGGGAAGATGGAACTTCGACGTCAATCTCTACACTTCAAAATTCTGACATTCGCTTTATATGGACTTGAAAGGAAAGAAAATAATTCTGGCAAGCGCGTCTCCGAGACGAAAGGAGTTATTGGATAGCTTGGATATTGATTTCACAATAGACACGCAGACTAACTTCAAGGAGAGCTATAACTCAATAAAACCGCTTGAAAGGATACCGTCAATGATGTCCGAAGGCAAATCTTACGGATTCCACAGGCCATTGGATGCCGATGAAATCCTGATTACTTCAGACACTATGGTCTATGTCGACGGGAAGACACTCGGCAAACCTGCCGATCGAGCCGAGGCTATTTCTATGCTTCGTTCTCTTTCGGGCAAAGAGCATCAAGTGATTACCGGAGTCACAATCCGAGACAACAAGAGGTCCGAAACTTTTTCCGACACCTCCTATGTCTTTTTCAAGGAGCTCAGCGATGAAGAAATCTCTTACTACATAGACACTTACAAGCCTTTCGACAAGGCCGGCGCTTATGGGATCCAAGAGTGGATCGGTTATGTCGGCATAACCCGAATCGAAGGCTCGTTTTACACTATTATGGGCCTTCCCACCCACCTTGTCTATCAAGAGCTTCTGAAATTCATATAATAATAAAGAGTGAGCCCCGGATTACTCCGAGGCCCTCATTTATTGTGTTGTCTGACTTGGGGTCTACTTCACGGTGATAGTAGTGGTGTCCGGGATATAGTTGTTGTTTCTGGCCTTGTCCCCTGTCCCGTTGATGTAGTCTATCACCTGGCCGCTTGCCATATAGAGCGTGATCAGAGTGCTCATATACGAGCAATCCAA
>JBAYFJ010000073.1:0-9777 GCA_041667245.1 Bacteroidales bacterium
AAAAACCCCTGTTCTGCTCACGGAATGCGAAATATCTTCCTAAATTTGTAGGATTCTGTGAAAATATCAAGAAATCAAGGTCGAAAGATTGAATCTTGAGGACGACAGGGTGAGAGACAATCAAGATAACAAAACTCGCACAATAATAGCACGACTACGATATTCAAGATCAAGAGGCTGCAGTAAGATGAAAAGATAGTAACAGTACGACGAGATCGAAGCAAGATGACGAGACGGGAGAAATATAACTACACTTTGGCAGGAGGGATTCTTATTCTTCTGCTGATTCTCGTTGCGGACATCTTGACAGGGGAAGCCGGAATCGGCTTGAAGGAGTGCCTGAGGCTTATCGTGTCAGGCAACGATGGAAGTGCGGAAGGCAACATCATCTGGAGACTTAGAATTCCGAGAGCGTTGACAGCAATTCTTGCAGGCGGATCGATGGCAGTGGCCGGGGCTCAGATGCAGAGCATTTTCCGGAATCCGCTTGCTGATCCGCACATTATGGGGGTCAGCTCAGGTGCAGGGCTTGGGGCCGCAATCGCTGCGACACTTTGGTCAGGTTCGGCAATCATAATCGGGGACAGCGGTGTGGCAGCAAGTCCGGGGCTCGGCGGCACGGCAACCGCGGCAGGTATAGGGTTCAGCGCAGCGGCAGCGGGTCTGGGCATAACGGCTGCGGCATTCGCAGGGGCGGTGCTGACATCTGCAATCATCATCATCGCGTCAGCAAAAATCCGCGGCGGCTCCACACTTCTGATACTTGGAGTGCTGCTCGGATTCACATTCAGCGCAATCACCTCGATAATCAGCTATGCATCAAGCGAAGAAAGCCTCAAGATCTTCTACACTTGGTCCGCAGGCAGTTTTTCCACAAACGGCCCCCCGGGTCTGACCACAATGACCGCCGCTCTGCTAATCGGTCTTTTAATCAGTCTCTACAACAGCAAAGGCTTAGACGTGATACTGTTCGGAGACGACTTCGCAAGACTCTCCGGAGCCGACAATTCCAAAATCAGACTCTTGGCAATGCTCAGCAGTTGCATACTCACCGGAGCCGTCACTGCATTCTGCGGCCCTATTGGCTTTGTCGGAATAGTTTCGCCACACATTGCGAGAAGAATTTCACGCACTTCATTGAATGCCAAAGTGCTTCCTCTGAGTCTTCTGACAGGAGGGACAATAGGCGCCGCAGCTGACTGCGTCTCGCAACTATTCTCGATTCCGCTTCCGGTAGGTTCCACGATAGCGCTAATCGGCATACCTATAATTATGTTCATCATTTTCAAAGGAAACACAAACGAAACATTATGAGCACAGTGCTGAAAGTCAATCATCTTAGCATAGGTCGAAAGCGGGAATTGCTTGGAGACATCTCCTTCAGTGTTAACTCAGGAGAATGCATTCTGCTTTCCGGAGCGAACGGAAGCGGAAAGAGCACTCTGCTACTGACATTGGCCGGAATGCTGCCGCCCCTGAAGGGAACCATTCAGCCGGAAGTCAATGGGGAGATGACGAGAATCGACAAAGACGACATTCAGATGGCCGATTCGATGAACACCGGAAGGGGCGATACGGCACTAATTGTGATGATCCCGACACGCATCCCAAAGGTCAAAGGATTCACACTCAGAGAGTTCGTCAGGACGACGTGCTTTGAGCAAAGCGACTGGCTCGGAAGACTCGGCAAAGACAGCGAGGAAGACATTGAGAAGTCATTGAACAGACTGGGAATCATCGACTTGGCCGACAAATGCATAGACACGCTCAGCGACGGGGAATTCCAGAAAGGCTGCATAGCCGCAGGTCTGGTGCGAAAAGCACCGGTGATTCTGCTCGATGAGCCGACCGCCTTCCTTGACGCTGAAAACCGGATAAGCGTACTGTCAACAATCCGCGACATCGCCCTCGAGACAGGATGCGCCGTGTTGTTTTCCTCACACGACGTCCAAGACGGAGCAAAAGTGTGCTCAAGAGTGCTGACTATCGGATCCGACAGACAAGTCAGGATGTCCGGGAAAAGCGCAGAAGAGAAATACTCCTGCATAAAAACAGGATTCAAAAATAAAAAGCTTATCTTTGCGGATTACGATGACAAACAATAAATTATTCCTCATAGACGGGCACGCACTGATTTTCAAGATGTACTATGCATTCTTGAGGCGGCCTATGATAAATTCGAAAGGAGTTGACACCTCCATTCTTTTCGGGTTCACCAAGCGACTGCTTGAACTTATTGAAAAAGAAGGTCCTACCCATCTGGCCGTCTCTTTCGACCTGCCGGGAGGAACTTTCCGCAACGAAATGTTCCCTGACTACAAAGCCAACAGGTCAGAGACTCCGCAACTTGTCATCGACGCTCTCGAGCCTTTGACGGAAATCTGCAAAGCACTGAACATACCTGTCATAGCGAAGCAAGGCTTCGAGGCCGACGACGTGATTGGCTCCGTGGCCAAATACGCAGAGAAAGAAGGGTTTACGGTCTATATGGTCACCCCCGACAAGGACTACGGCCAACTGATAGACGACAACATCTACCAGTACAAACCCGGGAAGTCCGGCGGTGACTGCGAAATCATAGGCAAGAAGGAAATATGCGAGAAATACGGAATATCAGATCCGCTGCAAGTCATTGATATGCTGACGATTTGCGGCGACACGGCGGACAATGTCCCCGGGGTCAAAGGGGTGGGAGAAGTTGGAGCCGGAAAACTCATTTCCAAATATGGCAGCGTGGAAAACATCTATGCACATCTTGACGAACTCTCCGCAAGACAACAGGAGCAGTTCAGGGAAGCCCAAAGCCACATTGATCTCAGCCACACCCTCGTCACCATCAAGACCGACATCCCGATGGACATTCCTTGCGACCAGATGAGAATCGACACCGCCTTCAGTCCGGAAATAGCGGACTTGTTCGCAAAGTACGAATTCACGTCTCTTAGAAGATTCATCGCCCACGTCAGGACATCAGACAAGAGTTCAAAAGCCAAAAGTCTGAAAATAAAGAAGATAGACAAAGAGTTACTTCTTCAATACGCTAAAAACTCTCATTGTTGTTCCATAATCACGGACAGCGCTGACAAAAGCATTTTTTCCAAGATAAACGGAATCACTCTCGCCACTCTTGAAAGTCCTGCGGACGGCATTGGCGACTGCTGCGAGGAAACGGTCTTCGTTTGCGAAGGCAAGGCCGGGGAATTCAAGCAGTTGCTTGAAAACGAAAGTGTGACGAAATGCGGATATGACCTCAAACTTCAATCCAACATATTGGCATACAACGGGATAAGTCTCAAAGGCAAATTGATGGACATCGAACTTACGCACTATCTCATAAATCCTGAGATGAGCCACAGTCTCGACATTCTCGCCAGAAGTTATCTTGACATCAATCTTGACACCGCTTCTCAAAGCGAGACTTCCGCAGTGACCGGCTCTCTGTTCGATGATTCCGAAATTTCCGAACAAGTCTCGCACCAAAACGATGACTCGGACAACTGTGCTGCCATACTGTTTCTCAGCCGGAAACTAAGAGACGAACTGGAATCCGGAAAATACGGGGAAAAACTGACCGAATTGTACGATTCCGTGGAAGAGCCTCTTATAAGAGTGCTTGCCCGGATGGAGAGAAATGGAGTAAAAGTGGATTTAAGGCAGCTTGACAGATTCGCCGAGCAACTTCGGGAGGAAATGGCCATCAGAGAGGACTCCGCAAGAGAACTTGCCGGAGATCCGTCTCTGAACGTCTCTTCCCCTAAGCAGATAGGGACCCTACTGTTCGACAAATTCAAACTGGACCCTAAAGCCAAGAAAAACAAGACAGGAAGCTACACCACGGACGAGGCCACCCTTTCCGCATTGGCTGACAAGCACCCGATAATCAATGAGATTCTGGAATTCAGAGCAGTAAAGAAACTGCTTTCCACCTACATAGAGCCGTTCCCGAGTTACATCTCACCGTTGACCGGAAGAGTGCACACGACTTTTAACCAGGCCCTCACGGCGACCGGAAGGCTAAGTTCATCCAACCCTAATCTTCAGAACATCCCCATCCGGACGGAAAGAGGCAGGGAAATCAGAAAATCCTTCGTGCCAGGTACTCCGGACGGCCTGATTCTGTCGGCGGATTATTCCCAGATCGAACTCCGGATAATGGCACACCTCAGTCTTGACGCACATCTTACGGAAGCATTCAAGAACGGGATAGACGTACACTCAGCCACCGCCTCCAAGATTTTCGGTCTGCCTCACGGGGAAGTGACCCAAGAACAGAGAAGAATCGCCAAGACAGTGAATTTCGGGATAATTTACGGCATCTCAGCCTTCGGCCTCGGCCAGAGACTCGGCATATCCAGAAAAGAGGCTCAGAAAATCATAGACGACTATTTCGCCAACTTTCCCGCGGTCCACGTTTTCATTGAGGACACAATCGCCTCTGCGAGAGAAAACGGCTACGTGGAGACACTGCTTGGAAGGCGCAGGTACCTGCCGGACATCAACTCAAAGAACGTCAACGCAAAATTATTCGCAGAAAGAAACGCAGTCAACGCTCCGATTCAGGGGACTGCCGCGGACATAATCAAACTGGCAATGATCGGTGTGGACAGACGGATGAGCGAAGAAGGTCTCAAAAGCAAAATGGTGCTTCAGGTTCACGATGAACTTGTGTTCGACACTCTCAAAGAAGAGGCGGAACAACTGAAGAGCATCGTGAAAGAAGAAATGGAAAACGTAACGGAACTTTCGGTTCCTCTAATTGCAGAATGCGGATATGGAAAAAACTGGCTCGAAGCGCATTAGAATCACGATGCCAAGCGTCGACAACACTGTCGAGGAATTGGTTATTCTGGCCCGAAACGGCAATGGAACCGCATTCACCGCATTATGGGACAAGCACATAGCTCAACTTAGGATGTTCATCAAGACAAGGATGACCATTAACAACGATCTGGACATTGACGACATCTGCAGCAGAAGTTTTGAAAAGGCTTTCAGACAGATTCAGAACTACGATCCCACGAAAGGACTGTTTCAGACCTGGCTAAAGAAAATCGCCCTCAACACCGCTCTGGACCTCAAGGCGATGGAAGAAAGATTCCATCCTAAGAACCAGACCGTCTACATTGACGGGGAAAGCTCACGCTACGGCGCGGTGGATTTCATTCCCGATCAGGTTCCCTCCCCAATCGACAGTCTGATTCAGAACGAGAATGCTGAGGAGAACAAGGCCAACATTGACAGATTGCCGGAGCTGTACCGCGAAGTGACCAAGAAAAGAATCATCGACGGAATGCAGTACAAGGAAATCGCCGACGAATTAGGGCTGAACGAGAACACGGTAAAGACAAGAATCAGCAGAGCGAAAGTTCTTCTGGATAAGATTCATAAAGAAAACGAGCAATGACATTCAACGAATTCAAGGATATCGCAAGGACAGGCCTGCCTGACATCACCGAGGAACAATTCGGCAAATTTGAGGCGTTGACTCCTCTCTATGAGGACTGGAATTCCAAAATCAACGTAATCTCACGCAAAGACATCGACTGCCTTTACGACCACCACGTGCTTCACTCTCTTTCGATTGCGGTCTATTTGAGACTGCGGCATCCTGAGATTTACGAGAGCCTTCTCAAAGACTCCGGGATCAGCATTCTCGATCTCGGAACTGGAGGAGGATTCCCCGGCATTCCGCTCGCCGTGATTTTCCCGAATGTCAGATTCACTCTCTGCGATTCCGTGGGGAAAAAGATCAAAGTGGCGTCAGAAGTAGCCAAAGCATTGAAGCTCAACAATGTGGAGACGGTCAACACCCGCGCCGAGTCGCTTCCGGGACGCTTCGACTATGTAGTGGCAAGGGCAGTGGCCCCTCTGGATTTGTTCTTGCCGTGGGTCAAAGGCAAATTCCACAAAGGAGTGCTTTGTCTGAAAGGCGGGGACATTAACGAAGAAATCATCTCCGCTATGGAGAAATTCAAAATTCCCAAAGGTAGGCTGAGCACATGGCAGATAGACAGTTGGCTACCTGACAGCTATTACGCTGAGAAGTTTCTGATTCACATAAGCAGCAACTGATTCACATAAGACGAACTTTGAATTACATAATACTAAAACCCAAAACACAATTAAAATGAAAAAATGGCTTAAAGACCTCGCTTCCGAGGATTGGATCATCGTTTACGCCGGAGCCATAATTCTCGCCCTTGCGGCGTTTTTTCCGGACGTTATGCCAAAAATGCCTAAGACACTGGCAAAAGGCTCCGACTGGCTGTCAGCCGGGTATATGTATCTTTTCATACTGGTTCTAACCTACGTCACTACAGCGGCATTACGCAAACCACTGAAAGGCCTGCTACCGTCTTTCACAATTGTATTCGCCCTCACTCTCGGAGCCCAGCTAATCGCCAACATCCCCGTGGTCAAGAAATTCGGATTTGAATCCGTGTTCTTCGCAGTTATCCTCGGACTGATCATCAGCAACTGCTTCAGAGTGCCGAAATGGATGAAGACCGCCATCCAAAGCGAGTTCTACATCAAAATAGGCATAATCTGCCTTGGCTCCACCATATTGTTCGGAGAAGTTATGAAATCGGGGGCCTTCGGTCTCGCTCAGTCTTTGGTCGTTGTGTTCTGTGTGTGGAATTTCGCATTCTGGGTGGGCAAGAAGATGAATGTCGACCCTGAGATGGGCACTATGCTCTCATCTGCAGTGTCAATCTGCGGAGTGTCCGCGGCAATCGCAACTTGCGGAGTCATCAAAGGAGATGACAAAAAACTTTCATACGTCGTGTCTATGGTACTAATCATAGCAGTGCCTATGATGTACCTGCTTCCGTGGCTTGCGGGCATCATGAATCTGCCTTCTTCTGTCGCCGGAGCTTGGATCGGGGGTACGATCGACACCACAGGAGCCGTTGCGGCGGCCGGAACCCTGATCAATGAGGAAGCCGCTGAGGTTGCCGTGATAGTGAAGTCGTCACAGAACGTGCTTCTGGGTCTCGCGGCATTCCTAATCTCGCTTATGTGGGCTTACAGAGGCACCAACGTCCAGGAAAAACCAACGGCAAAAGTGATATGGGACAGATTCCCTAAATTCGTGGTCGGCTTCATTCTGGCATCCCTGGTGTTCAGTTTCTGCTTTGACACCGAGACGGCCAAGGCTGTGGGCAAAGTCACGAAAGGCTTCCAGAACACGCTTTTCAGCATAGCCTTTGTGTGCATAGGTCTTGAAACCAAGTTCAAGGAGATATTCGGCAAAGAGAACAGAGTGCCTCTGAAGGTGTTCCTGAGTGCCCAGACTTTCAACATTTTCTTCACGCTTCTCATCGCATGGCTGGTGTTCGGAGTACTGAAGCCGATGTGGTCCTAAACCGCGGCTGTCTAAAACTCCGTACAATCCGACAATTTTTAAGCAAAAATTTTGGATTTACACACAAAAAGACTACCTTTGCAATCCGTTTAGAGAAAATATAAAATAATAATATAATGAAAAGAACTTTCCAACCATCAGTACGCAAGCGTATTAACAAACACGGGTTCCGTGAGCGTATGAGTAGCGCTAACGGTCGCAGAGTATTGGCTTCCCGCCGCCGTCACGGCCGCAAGAAGCTGTCAGTTTCTTCTGAAGACAGATACTAATAGTCCTTCAGACGAAAGGATTTCAAATTAGAAGATTCCAAACGGTGTTCACATTTGTGACCACCGTTTTTTTGTGTATATTCGCCTAAAAATTCAACAACACTATGAGCAGAACCATTATTACAGCCGTCGGCAAAGACACCCCTGGCATAATCGCAAGCATCAGCACTTTCCTCGACACAAAGGAAATCAACATTCTGGACATATCCCAGACCATTGTCAGCGGCATATTCAATATGATGATGATCGTCAACACCGACAGTATGAGCGGCACTTTTGACGAACTTACTTCCGATCTGAAGAAAATCGCGGAGAATCTCGGAATCGACATAAGATGCCAGAGAGAGGACATCTTCGATATGATGCACAGAATCTGAAATATATAGGATATGATCAACATCAGCGAAGCATTCGAGACTCAGAACATGATCCAGCACGAGAATCTGGATGTCAGAACCGTCACTATGGGAATCAGCCTTTTGGACTGTGCGGACAGGGATGTGGACAAGACTTGTGAGAACATCCGTTCCAAGATCAAGAAACTGGCAGGCAATCTGGCAAAGACGGCGGACGAAATCTCGGCAGAATTCGGAGTCCCCATCGTAAACAAGAGAATCTCCGTCACTCCCATCGCTCTGGTGGGCGCATCCTGCTGCAAAAGCACTGACGATTTCGTCAAGATCGCAAAGGCCCTGGACGGAACTGCCAAAGAGTTGAACATCAACTTTATGGGCGGTTTTTCCGCTTTGGTGTCCAAAGGGATGACAACAAGTGACAGACTTCTGATGGAGTCCCTTCCGGATGTGTTGAGCAGTACCGAGAATTTGTGCTGCAGCATCAATGTGGGCACAACTAAGAGCGGAATCAATATGGACGCGGTGCGCCTTATGGGACGGATTGTAAGAAAAACGGCGGAGAAGACTAAGGATATAGGCTCATACGGCTGTGCAAAACTGGTTGTATTGTGCAACGCTCCTGACGACAATCCGTTTATGGCGGGGGCCTTTCACGGGGTCACGGAGCCGGATGCGGTGATCAATGTCGGGGTCAGCGGCCCGGGTGTTGTCAAGGCGGCTTTGGAGAAGGTGCACGGAAAGAGTTTCCAGATTTTGTGCGACACCATCAAGAAAACATCGTTTAAGATCACCAGAGTAGGACAGCTTGTGGCTCAGGAGGCGGCATCCCGTCTTAACGTGCCTTTCGGAATAATTGACCTTTCCCTCGCTCCGACGCCTGCCGTCGGGGACAGCGTGGCTGACATTATCCACGAAATGGGCATTGAGTACTGTGGGGCTCCGGGAACCACGGCGGCTCTCGCGCTTCTGAATGACCAGGTGAAGAAAGGCGGGGTTATGGCTTCGTCTTACGTCGGAGGCCTTAGTGGCGCCTTCATTCCTGTTAGCGAAGATCAGGGTATGATTGAGGCCGCGAGAGCAGGCGCTTTGACGATTGAAAAACTGGAGGCTATGACTTGCGTCTGCTCGGTGGGTCTGGATATGATCGCTGTGCCGGGTGACACTTCTGCTGCCACCATATCCGGAATTATCGCCGACGAGGCTGCGATCGGAATGATCAATCAGAAGACGACCGCAGTGAGAATCATCCCCGTCATCGGTCACAAAGCCGGTGAGGAGTATCCTTACGGAGGGCTTATGGGCACGGCGCACATAATGAAGGTGAACAGTTTCAAATGCGATGAGTTCATCTCAAGGGCCGGCCGCATTCCGGCGCCTATCCACAGTTTCAAGAACTAAATTCCGCCGTGAGTACTGACGAGAAGTTTATGCAGGAGGCTCTGAAGGAGGCTCGCTTCGCATTGGAGGAGGACGAGGTGCCCATCGGGGCGGTGGTCGCATGCAAAGGCCGGGTGATCTCGAGAGGCAGGAATATGACCGAGAGGCTCAATGATCCCACTGCTCATGCGGAAATGATAGCCATCACTTCAGCCACCGAGGCAATCGGAGGCAAGTATCTGAATGACTGTACTTTGTATGTGACCGTTGAGCCTTGCCCTATGTGTGCGGCAGCAATGGCTTGGGCACAGGTGGGACGATTGGTTTACGGTTGCGCGGATCCTAAACGCGGCTTCTCTCTTTACAGCCCTAATCTTCTTCATCCAAAGACGGAGACGGTCTCGGGCGT
>JBAYFJ010000074.1:0-9698 GCA_041667245.1 Bacteroidales bacterium
CCAAAGATTGGAAATGGCTCAACTCTATGGTGCTACGGTATTCTCTTGGTTACACAGGAAGCGTCGCATTTGACTACTATCAGGCCAAGACGGTCTACAAATACTCCTCAAGTGACAAGTACTACACCGGAATCGGAGCCCTGCCCACACAGATGGGCAATTCGGATCTGAAATGGCAAAGGACCCTTAACAACAACCTCGGATTCTCAGCCGCATTCCTTGACAGCAGATTTAATATGTCGTTCGATTTCTATTCAAACACAACTTATGATATGGTGATGGCGATCAATCTGCCGCCTTCCGTGGGCACAAGTTCGATGAACGTCAATTTCGGCGAGATCAACAACAAAGGTTTGGACCTTTCCGTCTCCGGACAGATAATTCGCAACAAAGACTGGTTCTGGTCAATGACCCTGACAGGAGGCCACGTGATGGATGAAATCCGTCACATCTCCTCATCCTTGAAAGGTGTCGAGATTAAGGACGCCTACGACAGCGTGAAACCCACTATCCTTTTCGAGGAAGGAGGCTCGCAATTCGACATCTATGCGATGCGCTCAGCCGGAATCGACCCTGCGACGGGTCAGGAAATCTTCATCAAGAAAAACGGGGAATATACTTTCGTCTATGATTCCGATGAAAGGGTAGCTGTCGGCAACACCAATCCGATTCTCCAAGGCTCGTGGATCAACACTCTAAGATGGAAGAGATTATCTCTCTCATTGTCCACCACCTACACTTTGGGGAGCGATTACTACAATTCCACTCTCCAGAGCAAGGTTGAGGACATTGATGTCTATCATAACGTGGACGCAAGAGCTTTCACGGACAGATGGAAGACCCCGGGAGATCTGAGCCGTTATCTCAGCATAGCCTCAGACGAGACGGCGCATTATTCGGAAAGATTCGTTGAGAAGAGGAATGAAATCTACGTTTCCAACGTTCAGGTTCTGTACGACTTCACTCCCAAGGCGATCACTAAACTGGGGTTGCGAAAACTTGTCGTCGGCTTCGGCCTGTCCGACCTCGGCTACATCTCCACGGTCAAATTCGAAAGAGGAACATCCTACCCTTACTGCAGGGCGATCAACCTGACGTTCCGTCCAACATTTTAATCCGGTTTTATATGAAAAAGATTTATTTGAACATATTATGTCTCGCCGGCGCGCTGCTTCTTTTGTCCGGCTGCAAAGAGTTTCTGGATGTCAATCCTAAGGGAGAGGTGTTCGACGGAGACATGTTCACAAGCGCGGAAGGCTATGAGGACGCTCTGTACGGTGTCTATAGCGAGTTGGCAAGTGACCAGTACCTCTATGCCGGCTATTTCCATTGGATTCCCGAGGCATGCTCACAGAATGTGACATGTCTTGGAGACTACAAATTGGGGAATATGGCTTTGGGCGACTGGTACACAATCGGCCCGGAGAGTGTCCGTGAGAGCGTGTGGTCTGACGCGTATGAAGTGATAAACCACATCAACAACATTATCTCTCACGCCGAGGAAGGAGGCTTTGGCGAATTTGAGCACTCCGGTCTTTATGCCGGTGAGGCTTATGCGTTGAGGGCTTTGGTCCATTTCGAGCTTGCCCGTCTTTTCGCAGCGCCTTTCCGCGCAAGCGATTCGGAGAAGGCGGAAGCCATCCCGTACGTCACGAAGTATTCTTTCGACATCACTCCGTTCAGCTCTGTGGACGAGACCTTCGACAAGATTCTCACAGATCTGAAAAAGGCCGAGAGTCTGATGGCGGCTGACGAATCGCTTCTTGCGGCGAAGAAAGACAACGTGGCCACGGGATTTACCTCCTGCAGAATCACGCATCTGAACCTCTATGCGGTGCAGGCACTTATCGCAAGGGTCTATTGGACAACCGGCGACCTTAAGAATGCGGCTTTGTATGCAGGGAAAGTCATTGAGAGCGGCAAATTCTCCTTCAGGTCTCACGGAGCATTCGTGCAGCCTGACAACGGCACATTGGATCTCAACGAGACCATATTCGGCCTTTATTCAGAATCCTATCAGACAGCCAATGCTACCAAATACGGACTTTCAGGCACCTCAACGACCTCATTTGAACTCGCTGATGATTGGAAGAATCTTTACGAAAACGGATCTTCCTCCACGAGAACTGATTACAGACTTAACGCTTGGTTTGACGACGGCGACGGGAAACTCACCAAACTTGTCAATTCAACGTTCTTTGAAAACGGTTCTTCGTCATATTCAGGGAACTCAATTCTCGGAGTGAACGTGCTTCGTCTTCCTGAGATGTATTTCATAATGGCGGAGGCCAATCTTGATTCTGATCCTTCCGGAGCGGAGAAGTGGTTTAATGCCGTCATAGTCTCAAGAGGTCTGGACGCATTGGGCGTCAGCGGACTGACTCTTACCAAAGATCTTCTTTTCCAGGAAAGGAGAAAAGAGTACTACGGTGAGGGATTCACTTGGCACGATATGAAGAGACTCGGCAAAGACATAACCACTACAGGCGGCGCAGTCCTGTCAGGCTCCCTGACATCCACCTACGTCGTCCCGATTCCGGACAGTGAGTATGAGGGAAGAAATGACCTTGACTAAAAAATGCGGATATATGAAAATTTTAAAAATAATCTTAATCTTAGCGGCTCTGATTGCCGTTTCGTCCTGCAAAGGGACTTGGCTGATGTACGACACTTCCCAGGTCGATCACATCTATTTTCAAGAACCCAATCAGACGCACACCAGGTCGTTCGCATTGATTGTTGACGACACCATTCACGTTTCCACTACAGTTTACCTGATGGGATTGCCTTCCGATGTGGACAGAACTTTCGACATTGCTTACGTAGATGCTCAGGAAGGCGCGACTCTTTCTGCGGGAAGTGTCACCTATCCTGTCGTCTCGGCCAGACCGGAGGTGGATTTCTCAGTCGGAAATCTCGTGATTCCCGCAGGCGAGGTGTCTTCCAAACTGGACATAACTTTGTACAGACAGGCCGTTATGCTTGATTCCTGCTATGTCCGCGTGGGACTGCAACTCATCGGAAACGACTATTTCGCCCCTCTCGCTACAGACAGCGCCAGAACGTCAGCGATAATATCACCTTATTTCTACGTTTATGTCAATGACGGCGACCCGGTCTGCCCTTCGTGGTGGCGGTCCTCCACGTCGAAGCCGTTGGGATGGCACTACAACCTCGGCAATTATTATCCGGAGAAATATCGCAGGATGCTTGACTACTTCCATCAGACGGAAGAGACCTGTCCGACTTTCTACGAAACTTGCGTGGATATGTACGGTATGAATCTCGATGATCCGAATGAGGCGTACGGGGCTGCCGCCACTCTTATGAACACTTTCTGGAGGAAAACCTATTCCTCGGCTTGGGCGAAGTATGTGTTCATTCCTCTTTACAATTACTACAAAGACTACTACAAAGACCATCCTGAGGACCCTCACGCTGAGATTATGGGCACAGTCAACATCAACGCACAGACAGGTTGGGGGGACCCGATGGACGGCACCTATGGATTCTTTAATTAAATAAATCTTCTTACCGATATGAAAAATACAATTGTTTATTTGATTGCGGCTTGTTTCGCCGCAACTTCCTGCTTCGGAATCGATGAGGAGAATTACAAAACTCTGGAGCCGATAGAAATTACAGCGGTTTCGGACACCATCAGCGCGCGTCTCGGGGAGGAGCTTGTCTATAATGGCATTTCCGTTAAGAGCGGGCTAAACTGTTCGTACGAATGGGTCTATGGTGCTCCCGCTTCCGGATCGACCGCGGCGGAACCGAAATTTGCAGGTTCTTCCGTTGTTTCCGCCTCAGCCACGATTGACCACACTTTCACAAAAATAGGCACTTACATCCTGCGTCTGAAGGTGGACAACGGAGAAAGCATTGAGTTTAAGTACTTTACGTTGAACGTGAATATGGGATATGACGAAGGCGTCGTCATCCTCAACAATGATGCCGGGGGAAACGGGGCTTTGACTTTTGTGAAGACTCTGACTTCAGAAGAAATCGCCGCCGGTGAGCAGGAAGTCTTTCCTGACATCTTTTCTTCCGTGAATCCTAATCTCCGTCTTAAAAACGGCACAGCAATGTTTATGTCCGACAACACGATGAGCAATGTGATGTATTCGGCATTTCTGATTGCGACGGATGACGAGCACGGCACTATCTATCACATTGAGCCTAAGACATTTGAGCTGTTTTCCACTGCTCGGATGGACGGTTTCGGAACGTATTGTCAGGAATTCGGAGGGGAATATGCCTCTTCAGGAGGTTTCGGGTCCTTCTTCAGAGCGGCTGACGGCTCCATATTCAGATATGATATGCAGCTTGGCTACTTGCAGAGAATGGATGATTTCAACGGTTGCGGCTCTATTGTCAGAACCGCAGGTCTGCTCAATCGCAGCAGCGCTACCGGAAAGTCCACCATATCTCCTTTCTTTTTCAGCGAGGACACGGTCTCCACAAGGCAAAGTGCCTCTGCCGGGATCAAATGCCTTACTGAGAGTGGTTTCAAGGTGGTCAATGTCGGCTGCAAACGCACGTCTTCGACTCCGGTGTACGTGCTGCTTCAGAGTCGGACCGATCCGGAATCTTACAAAATCAAATATGGGGCTTTCTCTTGGAGAAGCTGGTCCTCCGGATCTTCTTTCACGAATTCTTCTTTGAAAATGGACTCCTTCTCAAAGATCATCAACACCAAATCCTCAAACGATGCCTATTATGTCTACGGCAATGCCATCTACAGGTGGGGTTTGTCCACGGCTCCGGGCACGATGCCCGCCATCACATTACCTGAGGGCGAGACGGTCTGTGACATAGCGACAAATTATATGGGAAAAACGGCCGGTTCGGAAGGCGAGGATCTTCTTTATGTGGTCACCTACAATCCGTCGCGCTCCGGTGACAAGAAGGGGAGTCTGTACGTGTACAGATTCTCAGATGACTCTCTCGTTAAGTCCTACGAGGGGATATGCGACAAGCCTGCGAGCGTTTTGTACAAATACAGATTAAACTAAAACATAAATAATGAATTTTAAATTGATTTTTGCGGCATCAGTCTTTTTGGCTTTGTTGCCTTTTGCTCCCGAGACATCGGCCGATGCCATTTTCCATAAACATAAAGCTAAGGCGGACACTTCAAAGACAGTTCACGCCGCTCCGAGAAAGAAGGCCACCCCTTATCAGAAATTTCTTAAGGAGGTCTCTGATTCCGCGGGCAGCGATTTCCTGACGATCTACAAAACCGGCAAAGAGAAGATATATCTCGGCTATCCCAAGAATCTTCTCGGAAGAAGACTACTGGCAGGCGGCACCGTCTCCTCAGTGAGCGATCCTTCTTACATTGATGTGGGCTACAAGTATGCTGCTCCGGTTTATTTCCAGGTGGATTTAAAAGACACGCTTGTGGTTCTTTCAGTTCCTTCCGTCTCGGTCTCGTCACAGGACACTTCTTTCAGCAAGGCTTTGGAGCGCAACTATTCGCCTCGGATTTTCAGAATCCTTCCTGTGAAGGCGTTCAACAAGGACAGCTCCACTGTGATCTTCGAGGTCACGGCTCTTGTGAACAGTCTTCTTCCGAAAGGGAAAGATTTCGCAGTGGACAAATCGTCATCGGACAACAAGACTTCCTCGATAGGCGAGATCAAGGCTTTCTCCGATAACGCATCCATCAAGCTATTCAACAATGTGAACGTAACGAGAACAGTTTTCGGTTTCAAGGTTGCCGTTTGCGATGTGTCCATGTCCTCGACTGTCTCGTTCCTGCTTCTGCCTCAGACTCTGATGAGACCGAGAGTTCAGGATTCCAGAGTCGGAGTGTTTTCCACTTCCGGTATCGCCGGAGGGACCAAATTGCTCCTGACAAACGAAGACGACGGCTTGCGTCCTTATGTTCTCGCTAACCGCTGGCGTCTTCAGCCTTCTGATTCCGCCGCTTGGCGCAGGGGAGAGTGCGTCACAGTCACTAAGCCGATAGTGTGGTACGTGGATGATGCTTTTCCTCAGGCTTGGAAGGCTCCGATCAGAAATGCGGTCCTGACTTGGAACGAGGCTTTCGAGAAGATAGGATTCAAGGATGTGATGCAGGTACGGGACTTCCCGACAAAAGAGGAAGACCCGGAGTTTGATCCTGACAACCTGAAATACAATTGCCTGAGGTTTATCCCGAATGCCACTATGAATGCGATGGGGCCGTCTTGGGTGGATCCGGTGACCGGAGAAATTCTTAATGCGAGTGTTCTGGTGTACAATGATGTCGTGCGTCTGATCAACAACTGGCGGTTTGTACAGACTGCTCAGGTTGATGAAAGGGTCAGAGGCAAGAAACTGCCGCCGGAGATAATTGAGGAGTCATTCGTCTATGTGGTCTCTCACGAAATCGGTCACACGTTGGGGCTTATGCACAATATGGGTGCTTCCGCTTCTGTGCCGACCGATTCCCTGAGGAGTCCTTCTTTTACTGCGAGATTCGGGACCACACCGTCTATTATGGATTATGCCCGTTTCAATTATGTGGCCCAGAGGGGCGACAAAGGCGTGAGGCTGACTCCTCCGGACCTTGGCGTCTATGATAGGTATGTCATTGAATGGTTGTATAAGCCTGTCCTTGAGGCCGATGATATGTGGGAAGAAGCTAAGATCGCTCAGAAATTGCTTGATGACAAGGCCGGGGATCCTTTCTATCGCTATGCCCCACAGCAGATAAGCGGTTCGAAATCGTACGGATGCTATGACCCGAGCGCTCGTTCGGAAGATTTGGGAGATGACCCTATCAAAGCATCGAATTACGGAACAAGCAATCTTAAGTATATATTGCCGAACGTGGCGGTCTGGATAACGGACGACCCTGACAACACTCACCGTTCGCAGCTATATTCCCAAATCGCTAATCAGTACAACAGGTACCTGAACAATGTTCTGGCGCAGGTTGGAGGTATCTATCTCAATGATGTCAAAGACGGGACTCCGGGCGTTCCCGTGAGGCCTGTTTCCAAAGAGGTTCAGAGAAAGTCTATGCAATGGGTCATCGGACAGCTTCGTTCCTGCTCTTGGCTCAATGAGAGTTCGGTTTGCGACAAGTTCGATGTGCGAGTTCCGATGTCCAACAAGATCGTAGCTTCGGTCTCGGACAATCTGGTCACCGTCGTGCCTTCCAACGTGATGCTTTCATCCGCTAATGCCAAGGTCGGTGAAGCGTATTCGGCTAAGGATTTTTACGATGATCTATTTAGCGAGGCGTTCGTCAACAGTCTCAGCGGAAGGAAACTAACGTCTGAGGAAAAAACTATGCAGAGGAATCTTGTGCTTTCCATATCGAAGCCGATGATAGCGGCTACCAACAAATCTTCTGTTTCCGCTTCTTTGGACAGGGTGCCTGCTTTGGAAGAACTTTCGGATGAGTTTCCGGAGTGTGGCTTCGGAGAGGCAAGTCAGCCTTATCAGAAAGCAGTTGACATAAGCGCCATTGATGAGACGGACGGTTACAACAGGCAGTTTCTGGTGAGAGTTCAGGCTATGGCAAAATCAAAACGTCAGTCAGGCCCTCTTGATGATAGAGCGCATTATGAGTATCTTTACGGCAAAACTTCAGAAGCACTTACAAAATAATGATTATTCGACTTCTCTTTTGCCTGTTTCTTTCTACGGGCTTTCCATTTTTTTTCGGCAAGCCTGTGCCTAAGGACGGGGATTACGAATTGACTGTCTTAACGACCACGGACACTCACGGTAGAGGCCTCGAATCGGTCTCGGCGTGCGTTAAATCCGTGAGAGCCTCAAAACCGGACGGAAGTGTGGTGCTACTTGATGCGGGAGACAATCTTACCGGAAGCGACGCTTCTTTTTACTATAATAATGTCGACACTCTCTCTGAGCATATATTCGGCAAATTCGCTGGTTATGCAGGCTACGATGTGCTTGTTCCGAGTTCTTCAGATTTGAAAGTGAGGAAAATCGTCCGAGAGCATCTGCTCTCCTCATTGAAGAAAAGCGGGGTCAAGGTGCTTTCCTCATCTGCCTGCATCCTGACTAAGAATGGTCTGAGGGTGGCTGTGCTCGGTTATTCCGATCCGGAAGCCGGTTTTATGCTTCATCAGATTCAGGAAGACGTGAACAAAATTCGTAGACGCGGCAATCCTCAAATTGTCATTGTCACCATTCATAGCGGTGTCGGGAGGGGAGACTGTTCCGATCCTAAACAGCAAGGGCTCAATCTTTACGGATCATTGAAAGGTGTGGATTTCGTTGTCTGCGGGCAGGACCACAGGGATAAGGTGTTGCAGAATGATTCGATATGTCTTCTGAATGCCGGCAAGTACGGCCGCAGTGTCGCTATGGGTACTGCCCGTTTGAAGGTCAAGGGAGGAAAAACCGTTTCCAAATCGCTGTCCGCCTCAATTTTGAAAACCTCTTCATTTGTGTCGGGCAGCTCTATGCAGAATCTTTTTGCCGATGAACTCAATGCCGTTGAATCTTTCAAGACTGCCAAACTCGGAGGGCTGAGGGACAGCCTTTTTTCAAAGGATGCCTACAAAGGTAGTTCCGAGTATATGAATCTGTACCACTCTTTGGCCTTGAGCTATCCCGAGGTTCAGATTTCATTGTCCGCTCCGCTGGAAGTGAACGGCGTCGTCCCTTCAGGCGACATCTCGTACGAGGATCTCAATTCCATCTATCCTTTTGCCAATGAACTTGTGGTGGTGAGAATGACAGGCGGACAGGTGATCTCATTCCTTGAGTCGAGCTATGACAACTGGATTCGCACTCCCTCTGCCGAGGACGGTTCTGTGCTCAAGCTCAAGCAGATGACGGATTACCGGACTGGTGAGGTGAAGGTGAATTTCGCAAACAGTCCGGGCAATTTCGATTCGGCTGCAGGATTGAACTACACTGTCGATGTCTCAAAGCCATTCGGTAAAAGAATTAAGATTCTGTCGATGGCAGACGGCGCGCCTTTCTCCCTTTTTACTGTCTACAATGTCGCTATGACTTCCTATAGGGCAGTAGGAGCCGGAGGGCTTCTTGATGCCGCCGGACTGAATCCCGAAAAATTGAATGAGTTGATTGTAGCAAGGCATCCCGCTTTCAGAGAAATACTCTATTACTTCGTGACCAAGCACATAATTCTGGATTCTGCCCTGTTGAACGACCCGGCGCGTCTGGGCTTCTGGCGCTTTATCCCATCTCCTGAAGCCAAGGATGCCATCGACCGCGATCTGTCCCGAATCTTCTCCGCCTCAGCCCGGTAGCGGTACCATTGGGATTCCCCCCCCCCTGAGCCGGGATCAAGGTATAATGAAAAAGCACTTGCGAAAACTCGTAAGTGCTTGATTTGTAGTAGCTCCTGAACCAGGACTTGAACCTGGGACCCTCTGATTAACAGTCAGATGCTCTAACCAACTGAGCTATTCAGGATTGTTTTGACCATTACTGTTTCGTAACGGGATTGCAAAGGTACTATTTTTCTTATATTTTCCAAAACTTTTCTAAAGTTTTTAGATGTAGAGTGCTCTGATATGTCACTTGCCTTTTTTCGCCTTGACCCTTTCAATCCTTATTGGATAGCAGTAATCAAGCGCAAGCGAGCCTTTAACAGTGCTCGCTGCGTCTTGATTGCAGTCGCCGCAGCCCTGATTGCATCAGGTCTTGGATTGCGACATCTGATTTGTCAGACCTATATCTTGTCCCCCGTCAGCAAA
>JBAYFJ010000075.1:0-9650 GCA_041667245.1 Bacteroidales bacterium
ATCCGGAGGCGGCCGCTCTTTTGGGGGAATCGGCCGGAACGGATCTAAGCAGGATTGCGGTGGAGACTGACAAGATGCTCAAGAATATGCCCGAAGGCACAAAGGAGATAACTCCTGAGGACATAGAGAGGAACGTGGGAATAAGCAGGGAATTCAGTGTGTTCGAATTGACGAGAGAGTTGTCCTACAGAAACTCGGCGAAAGCCCTGAGGGTGGCCGCGTTCATCGGTCAGTCTCCGAAATTCGCTATGCCTATGGCCGTGAGCGCACTGTTCACGCATTTCTACAGAATCCTCAAATACGGGGCTCTTATTTCGGGAAATAGTTATCCTTCTTCCGCGGACAAAGTCAAAGTCCTCGGAGTGAATCCTTATTTCTTTAGAGAATATGATGCCGCTGTGGCCAATTATCCGTTGAAGAAGGCTATGCTGGCAGTGTCTCTGCTTGAGGAGTACGACTACAAAGGCAAAGGCGGGGATGCGGGCATCTCTTCCCCCGGGGAACTTTTAGTGGAGCTCGTCTCCAAATTATTGAATATTTAAATTATTAATAATTAGTTAGATGGAAATTATAGAGTGTAAAGACATAAGTAAATCATTCGGGCCGAAAATAGCCCTTGATCACGTGTCTGTGTCGATGTCGGAAGGGAAGATTTTCGGTCTTCTCGGTCCTAACGGAGCCGGAAAGACTACGCTGATCAGAATTATCAACAGAATTATGATTCCGACATCCGGGGAAGTCTTTTTCGAGGGCCATCCTATCACGGACAAGGATGTGGCGAAAATCGGTTATCTCCCTGAGGAGAGAGGCCTTTACAGAAAGATGAAAGTCGGGGATCAGGCAATGTATCTGGCTCAACTCAAAGGTATGTCCGCAAGAGACGCTGCCGCCGAGTTGAAGAAGTGGTTCATTAGATTCGGCATTCAGGACTGGTGGAACAAAAAGGTTGAGGAACTGTCCAAAGGTATGGCTCAGAAACTACAGTTCATCACTACAGTGGTCCACAAGCCGTCTCTTATGATTCTCGATGAGCCGTTCTCCGGTTTCGATCCTGTCAATGCGGAATTGATCAGAAAAGAGATTCTAAGGCTTAAGGACGAAGGCGCCACTATCATTCTGTCCACGCATAATATGGAGTCCGTGGAGGAATTGTGCGACAACATCGCGCTTATCGACAAATCCAAACTTGTCATCACCGGCGGAGTCGACGAGATTCGTCACAAGTATGGCAACAATCACGTTGAATTGATCTACACCGGAGATGCCATTGCTCAGACTGACGGCGTGTTCAGCATTCTTTCGGACACGGACAATGCCGGAAGACACACGGCGGTCCTTGCCATCAGTCCGGAGGTGGATTCCAATTCTGTGCTTAAGGAAGTGCTTTCCAAGAGTGTGGAGGTGAACTCTTTCAAGGAACTGATTCCGAGAATGAATGACATATTTATCAAACTTGTAACAGAGGGGGCTTAATCATGAATTTTCACATTATCAAAGTAATAATCAGCCGCGAGTATCTCAACAGAGTCAAGAAAAAATCCTTTATCTGGATCACGTTTCTCGGACCGCTGTTTTTTGCGGCTATGTGCATCCTTCCCAGCGTAATAATGGTCGCTACCAAGGAAGAGGCCAAAAAGGTCGGCGTCGTCGATGAGTCGGGCATTGTATTGCCGTTTCTCACTAACACTGAGACCATTGAATTCTCTGACTGCTCCGCTGAGATTCCGGATTCTCTGAAGAAACATCTGGAGGCTAAAGGTCTGGACGCAATGCTTGTGGTCTCGCCTTTGGACTCGGCGACAAAATCTGTCGAGCTCAATTCCTATTCGGAAAAGCCTTTGGGCGTGGATATGGGATCAACCATAGAAAGCAAGGTGGACAATGCCATTGAGGATTACAGAATAAAGTCCTACGACATCACAGGTCTCGGAACGATTATGGACGAGGTGAAGTCGGATGTCAAGTTGACGTCTTACACTTTGGACGATGCAGGTAAAGAAACGCTCTCGGCCTCTGAAGTCTATATGATCATCTCTATGGTTCTCGCTATGATCATCTATATGTTCATCGCAATGTTCTGCGGAACAGTGATGTCCAGCGTGATTGAGGAAAAGTCAAGCAGAGTCGTGGAGGTACTTGTGTCCTCAGTAAAGTCCACCGAACTGCTTTTCGGAAAGATCATCGGAGTTGCTCTCGTGGCTCTCACTCAGTTCATCCTGTGGATTGTGCTGACAGTGCTAATAGTTTCTGTGGTGGGCAGTGTCTGGGGCTTTGACAAAATTGCCTCCTCCGCTACTGATCCCACGACTCAGATGACCCAGTCTATGGGCGTGGACCAGAACCAGTTGGACGCAATGGGGGTTTCAACTATGGATATGAGCGCGATCACTGCATCTGTGGCCGACTCTTCCGTCACTCAGGGGCCTGTCAATCAGTTCGATGCGATTTTGACCACTCTCAAGGGGATCAACTACACTCAGATGCTGGTGGTATTTCTTTTGTATTTCATATTCGGCTACCTTCTCTATGCGTCGCTCTTCGCGGCGATAGGCTCTGCGGTTGAGAATGAAGCAGACTCTCAACAACTTACGATACCGGTTACGGTGCCTTTGCTGATTGGCTTTTTCATTGCGTTCTACACGTTCAAATCGCCTGACAGCGGAATTGCGTTCTGGGGATCTATGATTCCTTTTACTTCTCCTATTGTGATGCTTGCGAGACTGCCTTTCGGGGTCCCTGTCTGGCAACTTGTTCTTTCCATTGCCTTGCTGATAGTTACTTTCGTTGGCTGCGCTTGGGTCTCAGCCAAGATCTACAAAGTCGGCATTCTGATGTTCGGCAAGAAATCATCGTTCAAGGATATGTGGAAATGGCTTAAGCAATGATGAAATCTTTGATCAGAACATTAATTCTCTGCGCCCTTGCTTGCTCTCCGTCCGTTCTCTTCTCTCAGAGTTTTTCGTGGGAGAGAAAGGCAATGGACGCTTCCCGAACAGGGGTCAAAGCTTCCTCAAGCGACAATGTGAGTGAGTGTATGGGCTATGTCAGTGGGCGCAGGTATTATGCCCCTAACGGACGCGTGTTCAAAGGCGGCAGCGTTAGAAAGGTTGCGGAAAAAGTGCTTGAAGTGCAGCCTCAGATGGCAGATGTTAAGCAGGTTGTGGCATATTCTACGGCCGAGATGACGGCTCACAAGCCTGAGAGTGCCCTTTCCGACTGGTTTGTGGACATTCTTATGTCAGAGACTGCGGCAAGAAGCGGCAAGAAAGTGGACATCGGGTTCGCCAATTTCGGTGGCATTCGTGTGTCTATGCCTGAGGGCAACGTGCTTCTGGACGACATTATGTCTATGTTTCCGTTCAAGAACACTCTTTGTTATCTGGACCTGAAAGGCTCGGATGTCAGGGTTATTCTTGAGCAGATGGCTTCGGAAGGGTTTCAGGTCATAGGCGGGGTCAGATGTGTCGCCAAGGACAGGAAACTTGTTTCCGCTACTGTGTCGGGAGAGCCTCTGGATGACGACAAGGTTTACGGTGTGGCCACCATATCGTTCCTGCTTGACGGGGGAGACGGCTATTCTATCGCAAAGAATGCCGTTAGTCTTCAGATGTTGCCTGATTACATAATTGACGCGGTACTGCCTTATGTCAGGAAGCTCACTGCGGAAGGCAAACCAATCGAGTACAAGACTGACGGAAGAGTTCAAATTCTGAAATAGACGAGATGAAAAGATGTTTTTTGATTATGGTTTCGCTTCTGCTCCTACCGCTGCTTGCGGCGGGGCAGTCTCTTGTGATTGTCCACACCAATGACACTCACAGTCACATAGAGCCGCTTCGCACAGGTTCCGGACCTGAGGAAGGAATGGGCGGAGTGATAGAGAGAGCGGCCTTCGTGGACAGCATCAGGCGTGCCGAAGGCAAGGGTAAAGTACTTTTGCTGCATGCAGGGGATTTCAGTCAGGGATCGTCTTATTTCACCGTGCTGAAAGGCAATCTGGAGATAGATTTGATCAACGCTATGGGCTATGACGCAGTGGCTTTGGGAAATCACGAGTTCGACAACGGGATAGAGGAGCTTACCCGTCGTCTCAAGAGTCTCAAGTGCCCTGTGGTCTGTGCGAATTACGATTTTTCCCCATTTGAGCTTGGTAAATACGTTCACCCTTACGCCATAGTGCGCAGAGGCGGTCTAAAAATCGGCATAATCGGTCTTCTTACTGACATCAGCAGAGTAGTCTCTTCGGAAATCGCTGACAGAATTCCGGCTTTCGATGCCGTGGAAGTGACAAACAAGTATGCCGCCGTTTTGAAGAACGAGAAGCATTGTGATTTGGTCATCGCTTTGACTCACATCGGTTTTGACGAAGGAGAGGGCATCAGTGACCTCAATCTTGTTGCCGGGACACGAAACGTTGACGCGGTGGTGGGTGGCCATTCTCACACTTTCCTCAAGAAAGCGGTTTTGGAGAAGAATTCTGACGGCAAGATTGTCCCTATTGTTCAGGACGGATGCTGGGGGCTTTACGAGGGAGTTTTGAAAGTAAATCTATAGTTTATGAAAACAGGTGAAAACATTACGGAGGCTCTGACTTCAATGGAAGGCAGACACAAGTCAATTCTCGACATTCTGCAATTGCAAGGCAGCGTGTCCGTGACTGATCTCGCCGAAAGACTTGCTGTTTCTGAAGTTACTATCAGAAAAGACCTTACCTCATTGGAAAAAGGCCACAAGCTGTACCGAACTCACGGCAAGGCTATTCCGATCAGCCCTTACATCGGAGACCGCCACATCAACGAAAAAGAGAAGCAATTCGTGATGGAAAAAACCGCAATCGGCAAAGCGGCTGCTGCAATGGTCCAGGAACACGATTCCATTCTTATGGCTTCCGGCACAACCATTCTTTACACCGCTAAGGAGCTGATGTACACCAAGAATATCACTGTGATCACCGCCTCGGTGTCAGCGTCATCTATGCTTTCTCAGAACAAGGACATCGATGTGGTCCAACTCGGAGGTGTGGTCCGTGACAGTTCGGTCTCCACGGTCGGCTCATTCGCCGAGGATATGCTGAAATACTTCAACTGCAATCTTCTGTTTATGGGTGCTGACGGCGTGGATATGGATTTCGGAGTGACTACCACCAATATGATGGAAGCCAATCTGAACAGACTGATGATGGACACGGCCCAGCAGACCGTTCTGTTAGTGGACAGTTCTAAATTCGGCAAGAGGGGATTCAGCAAAATCTGCGGTGTGGACAAGATTGACCAGATCATAACCGATGACAATGTCCCGACCATCTATCTTGAAAGTCTCCAGGAGATGGGAATTGAGGTGACCCTTGTCCCTACGATCAAATCGTCTGCTAAATAGACCTTTAGAGAATGTTCAGGGATTGTTCTCTGATCTTTTCCAGTTCGTCTTTCATCTGAACGACCAGTTTCTGCATCCCCGCGTGGTTGGCTTTGGAACCGGTGGTGTTGATTTCGCGGCCCATTTCCTGAATGATGAATCCGAGTTTCTTCCCAGGGTAAGCTTCACCGTCAATGGTGTCCATAAAGTACTTGCAGTGCTGGCGGAGTCTGACTTTCTCCTCGTTGATGTCCAGTTTCTCAAGATAGTAGACCATCTCTTCTTCGAAACGGCTCTTGTCAGGCTTTGCCTGAAGGTCGTCAAGGGCTTTCTGAATTTTGGTCTTGACCGCTTCCATTCTTTCAGGTTCGAATGCCTCCACCTGATTGTCCAAATCAAGGATTTTGCTGACTCTTGAAGTGATGTCCTTGTAGAGTGCGAGACCTTCCTTGTCCCTGTACTCACAGACTTGCGCAAGAGCTGTGCTAATTGCTTTGTCGACTTCCGGCCAGTCCTCCTCGGTTATGATCTCATCTTTCTTGGCGTCCCTGACGTCAGAATAGTTCAGGATGGTGTCGAAGACTTCTGAATCGTTGAATTTCGCTATCCCAAGGTCTTTGCTTATCGCCTGAGCTTGAGAGAAATACTCTTTTACCAGTTCTCCGTTCAGCTGCTTCGACGAGGATGCGGCGTTCTGCTCGAAGGATATGAAAAAGTCAATGGTCCCTCTTTGAAGGGATGTGGCGATCTCTTGTCGCACGGACAGCTCCTTGTCTTTGGGCAGCAGGAAAGTCTTGATGCTGACGTCAGCGTTTTTGCCGTTGAGTGTGCGTATTTCGATTGTGATTTTGCCGGAAGGAAGATTGACTTCCGCCTTTCCGTAGCCTGTCATTGATTTAATCATAGTATTTTTTTCTAATTCAGAGGCAAAAGTACGAATTAATTAGTACTTTTGTCTGATTTTAAAGTTAAAAAGGATTTTTTGTTATGGATGAGAACACACAAGAGCCAAAGAAACTGAATTTTATTGAAGAAATTATAGAAAATGATCTCGCTTCGGGAGCTGTCAAGAGCGTGATGACGAGGTTCCCTCCTGAGCCGAACGGCTACCTGCATCTCGGGCATGCCAAAAGCATCTGTCTGAATTTCGGTCTTGCGCAGAAGTACGGTGGAAAGACGAATCTTCGTTTCGACGACACCAATCCTTCCAAAGAGGACACCGAGTATGTCGACGCAATCAAGGAAGACATCAAATGGCTTGGTTTCCAATGGGATAAGGAGAGATACGCTTCAGACTATTTCGATCAGCTCTACGAGTGGGCGGAGGATTTGATCAAGAGGGGTCTGGCTTACGTTGATGATCAGGGGCAGGAAGAGATAAGCAAAGGCCGGGGAACGGTGGAGAAGCCTGGTACCGATAGCCCTTTCAGAGATCGTCCTGCTGAAGAGAATCTTCAACTCTTCAGGGACATGAAGGCTGGAAAATATGCCGACGGAGAGAAAGTCCTGAGGGCGAAAATAGATATGGCGAGCCCGAATATGATGTTTCGTGACCCTATTCTCTACAGAATCAAACACGAGTCTCATCACAGGACCGGTGACAAGTGGTGCATCTACCCGATGTACGACTACACTCACGGTGAGTGCGACAGCATCGAGCACATCACCCATTCCATCTGCACGCTTGAATTTGACGTTCACAGACCTTTGTATGACTGGTTCATCAAGACACTCGGCATCTGGCCTTCACATCAGTACGAATTTGCCCGTCTCAATCTTACCTACACCCTGATGAGCAAGAGAAAGCTACTTGAACTTGTTCAGAAGAATCTTGTCAGCGGGTGGGACGATCCTCGTATGCCTACGCTTTGCGGCGTGCGCAGGAGAGGCTACACCGCTGAGGCTCTGAGAATGTTCTGCGACAAAATCGGGGTTTCCAAGCGTGACCAGCTGATGGACATTCAGCTTCTTGAATGGTGTGTCCGTCAGGATCTGAATGAAAGATCCAACAGATATATGTGTGTGCAGACTCCTTTGAAGGTGACCATAACCAATTGGGAGAAAGGGAAGGTTGAGTGGTTCGACTGCCCGCTCAATCCAGCCGACCCTGACGGAGCGAAAAGAAAAGTGCCGTTCACCGGCGAGATGTACATTGAGAAAGAGGATTTTATGGAGGATGCTCCCAAGAAGTATTTCCGTCTCAAACCGGAAGGAGAGGTCAGACTCAAGTACACTTACATCATTAAGTGCGAGGAAGTGGTCAAGGATGCCGAAGGCAATGTCGTTGAGCTTAGGTGCTCTTACGATCCTTCCACAAAACCCGGAGTCGGGGAGTGGCGCTCGGTCAAGGGCACTATCCACTGGGTCTCCACAGAGTTCGCGAAGGAAGTTGAGCTTAGGCTTTATGACAGGCTTTTCACTGAAGCTGATATGAATTCGATTCCTGAGGACAGAGATTACAAAGAGTTTCTCAATCCTGCCTCTTTGGTTGTTGCGACAGGTTATGCTGAGCCGGCTTTGCTTGAAGACAATTCCTCGCTTGCGGTTCAGTTCGAGAGAAAGGGCTATTTCCGCAAGGATCCGGACAGCACTCCCGGGCATTTCGTGTTCAACAAGACCACTGCCTTGAAAGATTCCTTCAAGGTTGAGGCTTGATTTTTAACGTGTTTTCAAAAAAGGCCCCTCGAAACTTTCCGAAGGGCCTTTTTATGTTATGGCGCTATGTCCTATTTCTTTTTGGACAGAACGTAGTCTTCTATGAATCCGAGACTCTCGGAGTAGAATTTGATCTGGTTGTCGAGCCCTTTGTAGCCGTGACCCTGCCCTTCGAATTTGACGAATTTGTAAGGCTTTCCGAGAGAATCCAATTTCTCCGCCATCATTGATGACCCTCCGATGTCCACGCGATTGTCGTTGGTCCCGTGAATCAGAAGCAGAGGTCCGGTGATCTTGTCGGCATAATTGATAGGGGAACGCTCGGCGTATTTCACGGAATCGGCGGGATCGCCGCCCTCCAGAGTTATCCAGTCCGGGATGTTGGTGTGACGGTAGATCCAGTTCATATCACAGAATCCGGCGGCCTCCATTCCGAAACCGAACGGAAAGGATGCCTCGTGGCCGTTCACGCTGCCCGGGAAAGTCATCAGCCTCATAGTCTCGTAACCTCCGTGGCTCATTCCGAACACTCCGACTCTTTCAGAGGGGATGTTCAGTTTTGATGCGACGTATTTTGAAACAGTGATCATATCTATGGTCTCGTTTCCTCCGAGATCTCCGTCATTCATTGCCGCAAAATCTCTTCCGAATCCGGCACTACCTCTCGGAGCCGCGCTCAGAACATACATACCTGCGTCAGCATAGACTTGGTACTCAGCATTGTAGCTGTTCATCCCACCATAGAAAGACTCCACGAGCAGAATTCGCTTCTCGGGTGGAAGCGGGTTCTCGGGCTTGTAAAGATAAGCGTGGAGAATCCTCTGCTTTCCGGTTGCGGAGTCAACGTCGAACGTCGGAATCTCAAGCCTTTCCACTGAAGAGTGGATGAGCTTTTTCTGAACTTCGGCAGGAGTGTCCATAATCGTTTCCACGGCAATCCCTTCCGATGTGACAGATGCTTTGAGAAGTTGGAACTTCGTCGTTGTTCCGGCTGCTGTCATCAAAGCATAATTGTCTCTGGCTGTGCCGAATGAAAGGTCAAGCGGTGACGTGGCCACGGAGACTTCCTTGCCGTCAGAAGGATTGAGAACGATCATCCTCGACTCAATCGGGTTCTTCTGAAGGGCGAAAACGCACTTGTCTCTTCCCGCAGTCACATAGCCTGCGGCCTCAATGTCCATAGTGTAGCGGGTGAACTGTTCGGTCTTACCAGATGACAAAGAAAAAGAGTAGAGATTGTTGTACCCGTCCTGATCGGAGATGAAGAACGCTTTGTCCTCATCGTACCAGTCGGACATAACAACAGTTCTGCTGAGACTTCCCCGTTTGGACGGGTCTGTGATTACTGTCTGTTTTCCGGTGGCGAGATCAACGTAGATCACATTGGTGTAGGTTCTGTCCACGCCTTTCAGAGCAAGCAGGAGCAGCCCTTTGCCTTCCGGCTGCCAGCTGATTTCTCCCCAGGAGAATCTGTACTCCGGAGTGTCCTTGCACACAAGTGTGTCTTTGAGTGTCTTTAAATCCAGAATGTGCAATTCGTCAAGACGATTTTCATATTGTGCCATACGGCCAACGTAAGCCACTTTGGAGCCGTCAGGACTGAATCCGAGAGAGTAAATGTAAGGCACGTCGGTCAGACG
>JBAYFJ010000076.1:0-9604 GCA_041667245.1 Bacteroidales bacterium
CAGCCAAAAACGTGCTTATCAACATAACAGCGGGATACAATGCCAACGGGCTGCTGATGAATGAATTGAACGACATCAACGACAAGATTAACGTCTACACGGGGAATGCCAACAAATTCAAGCGGGGTCTTATCTGGGACAATGATCCGGAGATTGGCGACAGGATCAACATCACAGCCATTGCCACGGGATTCGCGGTCAACAAACTATCCGACATAACAGACGTCAGTCTCGGAAAGTTGATAAAGATTGACAAAGACTTCACTTACAACAGATTAGGAGAGCAGAAAGGGGAAGAGATCACTATTCCGGCAGGAGATTTCCGTTCGGTAGGATTCAACTCTTCAGAGAACAAGAGGACATTCAAGAACTTCACTGAGGACAACAAACCCGCTCTGATCACCGAATCGGGAGAGAGTCTGAGCGAATTGGAAAGCACTCCGGCAATACGAAGGGCCTCGAAAACAGGAAATGACCACCAGTCAGAATTGCAATAGTGCGATTGCGTCCTCCACCGAGAGGGCGTTCTCGACTCTGAAGCCACCGTTCACTGTACGTCTAAGCGAATCCAGATGAGCTCCCGTGTCAAGAGCCTCTCCAAGATCTCTGGCGAAGGCTCTTATGTAAGTGCCTTTGCTACAAGTGATTCGTATGTCAGCGTGAGGAAGGCCGAGCGAGGAATTGTCTGTGACGTGGATTCTGGCATTCTTCAGATTCTCCTCCTCGTGATTGCCTAAGACTGATGAAGGCTGAGTTTCGGGATTGAAAGACAGAAGTTCCAAAGACTCTATCCTTATGATTGACTTCTGAAGAAAGTCCGTGGCCTTTCCGTCGAAATCCGCCTCTCCCCTCTTGTACATTTTGCGAGCAAGTTCGTAGGCGCGCACCCCATCGGAAGACTTGGCGGAAAAGAGAGGCGCGATCTGCTCCTGAGTTCCGAGAAATTGAGGAAGAGCCGCCTTGATCGTCTCATGAGAGACATCGTCACAAGGGAACCGTCTGTCAATCTCCTTTTCCAAGTCGTAGGAAGGTGTCGTGGCTCCGAAAGTAATTCCGGCCACATATTCCTTATCGTGAGACTGGAACTCCTGAGCGAGTTTGGTCGCTTTGCCTATGCAGACCAGAAGCACGCCCGTTGCAAGCGGGTCAAGCGTCCCTGCGTGACCTACTTTCAGATTCTTCTTGTGGAAATGCCTTGCCGCCGAGAATTTCAATTTTCTGATGACATCAGCCGATGTCCAGCGATAAGGCTTGTCAATCGGAAGCACAATCCCATCGGGATAGTCGTCTATGTCATTTTTCAAAGGCCCGTTGACGGAAGCGAAAAAGGCTTTGTCTGCTATTAGAGGCCCCATCTACTTGCCGCAAGGGATTTTTGCAACCCTCTTGGAGTGACGTCCTCCCTCAAATTGTGTGGAAAGCCATGTGTCCGTCATTCTGGTGACCATAGTGTAGGAGACGAATCTCGCGGGCATAACCAGAATGTTGGCGTTGTTGTGAGCCTTGACGAGTTTCGCAATCGCAGTGTTCCAAGCAAGACCTGCTCGGATGCCCTGATGTTTGTTCAAAGTGATAGCCATTCCGTTGCCTGTGCCGCACATTGCTATGCCGCAGTCGACTTTGCCTTCTTCCACGGCTTTCGCCAGAGGATGCGCATAGTCCGGATAGTCCACGCTTTCGGTGGAATCGGTACCGAAATCCACCACTTCATAACCTTTCTTTATCAACAGCGCGGAAAGTTTGACTTTGTAGTCGTAGCCCGCGTGATCATTGGCAATTCCTATAATCATATCAATTTACCCTTAATGAATTCCATTCGTTTCGCAACTTCTTTCTTTCCTATGAAAGTCACTATGTCAGCGATGCCCAATCCGCTTGAGGCACCCGCGAGAGCCATCCTCATACAGTTCATCACCTTGCCGAGCGGCCACTCGTTTGACTTAATGTACTCTTCAAGAGCCGACTCGAAAGCCTCCTTGGAGAAATCTCCGGTGTAGGACCTCACGAAATCTGCCGCTTTGAACGCAAGCTCGTAATTCTCTTTTTTCCAGAACTTGTCCACATCCTTAGCCAGGAAAGGAGCGGTGAGCGAGTCATCGTAGACCTTTGCCCTCGGATCAACAGGTCTTGCGGCCTGAGACTTTTCGGAAAATGCGCCGGCCTTCACGCCGAAAGCCGCAAACTCATCCGGGGATATGAACAGGTAAGGCGCTATATCCCAGAAATCTTTCACGAAATCAGCTCTCTCCTTGATCAGAGAGACAACTTTTTCGACGTAACCCACAGTGAATATGTGATTCGTGAAATCAGCCCCTTGGACGCTTATCTCGGAACCGGCCACCAGAGCGCATTTGGCGCATTCAACAATTTGAAGGCCGTGCTGTTCCAGAATCGGAACGAACAAGTCCGTGAGTTCTTTGTCGGACTTCATCCTCAAGTACTCTTTGTTGTACCATTTAGCCTTGTCCGGATTGAAACGCGCGCCTGCCTTCAGCACTCTTTCAAGAGAAAAAGCGTCCACCAGCTCATCTATCGTGAACATTTCCCTGTCATCACCGGGGTTCCACCCCAGCATCGCAAGCATATTCACGAACGCCTCAGGGAAATAGCCGTCCTCACGATAGCCCCTGGACACCTCGCCCTGTGCGTTCACCCACTTCAAAGGGAACACAGGGAATCCCAATTTGTCCCCGTCTCTCTTGCTGAGCTTCCCTTTGCCGTCCGGCTTCAGAAGCAGAGGCAGATGAGCGAATCTCGGCATAGTGTCCTCCCAGCCGAAAGCCTTGTAAAGCAGATAGTGCAGCGGCAGGGACGGAAGCCATTCCTCCCCGCGTATAACATCGGTGATTTCCATCAGATGGTCGTCCACGATGTTGGCCAGATGGTAAGTCGGAAGCTCGTCATTTCTTTTCCAGAGCACCTTGTCATCCAGAGTGTCGGTGTTCACCTCTATATGTCCTCTGATCAGATCGTCCATCTTGACCACTGTGTCCTCGGGCATTTTGAAACGTATTGTCCAGTCAGTCCTTTCCAAAATCAGCTTGTCGCATTCTTCCTTACTGACTGTCAGCGAATTGCGAAGGGTTTTGCGAGTGAGCTGATTGTAGATGAAGGTCTCCCCTTTCGTCTCCACTTCAGCTCTCGCCTTCTCCAGTTCCTCAGGAGTGTCAAAAGCGTAATAAGCATAACCGGCGGCAACAAGCTGATCAGCGTATTTCTTGTAGATTCCTTTTCTCTGAGACTGACGATATGGAGCGTGGGGATGCCTTTCTGATGGAGTCTCCACAACTTTGCCGTTCTCGTCCACACCCTCGTCTGCCTTGATGCCGCACCAGTTGAGTGAGTCTATGATGTACTTCTCCGCTCCTTCCACAAACCTGTGAGAGTCAGTGTCCTCAATACGTATTATGAAATCCCCGCCTTTCTGCTTGGCATAAAGATAATTGTAAAGAGCCGTTCTGACTCCTCCGATATGCAATGGTCCCGTCGGTGACGGTGCGAACCTTACCCTTGTCCTTCTTTCCATATATATAATCTCAATTTTTATCCTGCAAAGTTAACAAATAATCAAGAGTTCTGAAGGAACTTGCTGAGCAAATCCCAAAGACCCATATAACGCAGATAGAATTCCGCGGCTCCCATCCCGTGAGACGACATAGCGAGGTCCGTGAGAGTGGCCGTGGGCCAGACTTTCACAGCGCTTTCGGCACAATAGTACGGCACCGTCTCATCCGTCTTTGAATGATACAGGCATATCTTAGACTGCGGTTTGACTGACCGGTTGACAAGAGAATTCTTGCTCACGGCATCAATGACGGAGAGTACGTCCTTGTTGCCGTTATGCCCCGGGGACACGAAGAAATCCGGATTTAGAATTTTCGATACGTCTGATCCCAGAGCTGCGCTCCATTTGGATAGCGGCTTGGTCGTGAAAATACCTGTTTTGCCGCCGGAAATAACTTCCGGGGCATAAATGTTCGCATCGCTGAGGGTCAATCCCTCGCCGTAAGCCATACCTCTGATTAAAAAAGGAATATACCCTGAACTTGAGTATTCCTTGGTTCCGCTCTCTATGTAGCTCGAGAAAATCTTCTCCAGGTCATAGGGGCCGCCGCCGGCCCAGACTTTCCCCACTCTGTTCTTCTCCCCGCGGCGCTCAATCTCAAGCAAGGCTGCGACAGTGGCCTGGCCTCCCTGAGAATAACCCATAAGGTCGACTTTGTCTGAGGTCTCCGTGATGTTCTCTTCCTCAAGGTACTCTCTCGCAGCCTCAATCATATCCGCGCACGCCGTCCCTGTGTACTTCACGTGAAGATAAGGATGCTGCCTGTCAGTGTTCATACTCGCGCCATATCCGAGATAATCCGCCATCACCACTATCTGTCCGCTGAACACTGGGGCCATCTGCACGTCAAAAAGAGTTACGCTCGGAGCGTCCTCCAAGTCCTGAGTCCCGTGCTGGACACTCAGCAAATGGTCGTAGGACACTGTGCCTGAAGGTCTCACCACTAATCCTGAGGCCACGACCGTCTTTCCGTCCACATTCTCGGTGTTGTAGGTGATGGACGCAATCTCAATGTCGCACAGCATATTGGAAATCAACGCGGCCTGAGACGAGAACTGAGGAAAGGCGCTGACAAGCTGACTTACGATCTCGCTTTTGGAGACTGATTTTTCTTTCTTGATGCTGACGAGATAGTCGTATTCCGGTGATTTCTTGGGTTCGTCGACGTCATCGTCCCCACCGCAGGAAACGAATCCGAGTGCAAGCAGAGGGATAATGAAATAAGCAAGTAATCTTTTCATATAAGGTATAATGTGTTTTCTTCCGCAATGTTAGGAAATAATCCTTACATTTGCAGAATTTAACCTGAAAATTATGAGTACGGCGGCGTTCAATTATTCCTATAAACACATCTGGCAAGTCTCTTTTCCCGTTCTGATAGGTCTCGTAATGGAGCAGCTTGTCGGAATGTCGGACACCATTTTCCTCGGCAGAGTCGGGGAAATCGAGCTCGGAGCCGCAGCGATAGCAGGTGTCTATTACACAGTGCTATTTACCCTCGGTTTCGGCTTCAGTATCGGCGCCGGAATCATTATCGGACGCAGAAACGGTGAGAAAGACTTCAAGGGAATCGGGGACATTTTCTGGCAAGGGACTTATTTCTCCATAGCCATATCATTGATAATCATAGCATTGTCTCTCCTGTTATCTTCTTGGATCCTGAGCCTTGTCATCTCCTCGCCACACATCCTCGCAGCCGCAATGGACTATCTTAAATGGCGAATATTCAGTCTGGTCTTCGCCTACGTGATCGCAATGTTCAGAGCCTTCTATATGGGCACAACCAAAACCAGAGTGCTCACTTACAGCTCTTTAGTCCTCGTTCTTTCGAATATAGGCTTCAACTGGGTACTGATTTTCGGCCATCTCGGGATGCCCGCTATGGGAATCTCCGGAGCGGCGATCGGCTCGACAATGGCTGAGGCTCTGACCGTAATTTTCTACATAATCTACACTTCATGCAACAGGGAGTCCCGGATTTACGGCCTCAACAAGCCGCCAAGATTCGATTGGGCCAAACTCAGGGCAATCCTGAAAGTGTCTATATGGACAATGGTCCAGAATTTCTTCTCGGTGTTCACTTGGCTGATATTCTTCGTGTTCGCCGAGCATCTTGGAGAAGAGGCAATCGCCATCTCCAACATAGTGAGAAACGTCTCGGGAATAGGATGGATGATAGTGACTGCGTTCGCAGTGACCGGGAGCACCCTTGTCAGCAACCTTATCGGGGAAGGACACTCGGAAGCCGTCATCCCGCTGCTGAAGAGGGTACTGAAACTCAATTATGCCATTCTGCTTGTCGTAATAGCCGTTTTCTTCCTGTTTCCGCACGCCGTGGTCAGAATATTCACAAATATTCCCGGATTGGTGGAGGCCTCAGTCCCGTCTATGCTGGTGATGACCTTGTCCTACCTTCTCAGCACAGGGGCTATGACTCTTTTCCAAGGAGTGGCCGGCACGGGGAACACAAGGAAGGTATTTGTGCTGGAGATGGTCTCTCTGGGGATATATCTTGGCTACTGCATTCTGGTTATGGATGTGCTGAAGGCTGACATAGCAGTCTGCTGGACAGCCGATTCCGTCTACGCTCTGGCCACTCTTCTGCTTTGCGGATCTTACCTTCGCAGCCGCCGCTGGGTCGGGAAAAAGATCTGAGCCAACTAATTACGCCAGACGGCGGCGCTCAAAGAAGGCGCGGGTGATAGTGAAAAAGAGAATCAGGCCGATGACGTGGACACAGCAGTTCATCCAAAATGCCGCGTCGTAACCTGCGAATTCCGCCACTACTCCTCCGAGAAGGATTCCGATTCCGAAACCCAAATCCCAGGAAGTGAGCAGAGTGGAATTGGCCGTGCCCCTCTCATTGTGATGAGCCACGTCAATCATCATATTCTGAAAAGCCGGGTACAGATGCCCGTTGCCGAGACCTATCAGCAATGCCGTAGCATAATAGCCGGGCATCGAGGGGAAAGCCACGAAGACGAAATAGCCTATTGTGGAAATGATTATTCCCAGAGCTGCGTTCTTGGCCAACTTACCTTCTTTCAGAGACTTGCTTCCTTGAAGACGGGACAGAATCAGACCTATTGACAGGAGAAGGAAGAAAGTGCCGGTGCCGTTCACGGCGCCCAGCCTCTCTTTGCTGTAGATTGCGAGATAATTGCTCAGCAGGCCGTAGCAGAAGCCGAAAAACGCTATGTTGATTCCAATCATCCAGCCCTTAGTTAGGAAAAACCTGTCCAAAGACAGAGGCTGCTTGTTTTTTACTACCGCTTTTTCGGGTATGTTAATGGTGCCGGCTACTGCAAAGCCTATAGCCGCGGTGGCGAAAGCGATGACGAAAAGCCAGTCGAAATTGTGGATATATTTATAAATCAGTATCCCCGCTGTCGGTGCAATGGCGGTGGCTATGTTGTTGCTTAGTCCGTAGTAGCCGATGCCCTCGCTCCTTCTTGAAGAAGGCAGCACATCGATGGCCACGGTGCTATTGGCGACTGTCGACGCACCGTAAGGGCCTCCGTGAAGAGTCCTCACTATCGCGAAAAGCACAAGAGTGGAGGCGGTCAGATAACTGGCGAATATCAAAGTGTACAACGCCAGACATGTGAGCAGAACTGCTTTTCTGTTGAAACTGTCCACGAAATAGCCGCTGAAAGGACGCACGAACAGCGCAGCGACGGTGTAGCCGGACAGCACGAGCCCTATCATATCCTTGGAAGCGTCGAAATGCTCGCTCAGATAGACAGGGAGCAGCGGGGTCAGAAGATAGAACGAGAAATACAAAGCGAAGTTGATGAACATCACCTTGTTATAGTCCCGATTCCAGAGTTTTTCCTGTGTGGCTTCCATCTATCGTTCTTTGAGAGGCACGTATGGCATTTCCTCAATGACATTCTTGTAGGCCGGACGAATGATCCGCTTGCCCTGGAAATTCAATTCCTCGTTGCGGTGCGCGCACCAGCCGACGATTCTCGCCATAGCGAAAAGAGGAGTGAAGATTTCCTGAGGCAGGCCAATCATCTCGCAGACGAATCCCGAAAAGAAGTCGATGTTGCTCGGGACCCTTTTCCCCTTGGCGTCGGACACGAGAGTGATGGCTCTGTCCTCAAGAAGCTCAAGAAAAGCGAATTCCCTTTCCTTGCCTTTCTCCGCCGCCAAATCTCTCGCAAGTTCTTTCAACAGCACCGCGCGAGGGTCAGAAAGAGTGTACACAGCGTGCCCGATTCCGTAAATCAGACCGGTCTTGTTGTACACTTCCCCGTTGAGCATTCTCGTCAGATAAGCGTCAATCTCCTTTTTGTCAGTCCAGTTCTTTATGTTTTTCTGAAGATGGTGAATCATATCGATGGCCTGAATGTTGGCGCCTCCGTGAAGAGGGCCTTTAAGGGATCCGATACCCGCGGCTATAGAGGAATAAGTGTCCGTTCCGGTGGATGAAGTGACTCTGACCGTGAACGTGGAGTTGTTGCCGCCTCCGTGCTCAGCCTGAAGGATAAGCATTAGGTCAAGAGTGCGCGCGTCGAGGTTGGTGAAGTCGTGCTTGAGCATGTGCAGGAAATTCTCAGCCAGACTAAGATTCTCTTCAGGATGGCGAATGTGCAGCGTGCGGCCGTAATTGGCATAACGCAGCATATTGTAGGCATAGGCGATGATGGTCGGGAATCTGGATATAAGCTCTATGCTCTGGCGCATAAGGTTGTCGGGAGAGGTGTCGTCTGCCTTTTCGTCGAAACGGTACATCTCCAGAACACTTCTGGCGAGGATGTTCATAATGTTCTTCCCCTCCAGCTCAATGATGTTCATCTTGGTCTTCTGCTCAAGCGGCATATTGTCGCAAAGTAATTCTCTGAACTCCTCAAGATTCTCTTTGTCAGGGAGTTTGCCTGAAAGCAGAAGATAGGCGACTTCCTCGAAGCCAAAGCGCTTCTCGTTGATTACGCTGTGGGCGATCTCGCCAATGTCATAGCCACGGTAGAACAATTTCCCCGGGATAGGCTTCAGAGAGCCGTCCGGCAGCCTGTCATAACCGACAACGTTGCCGATTTTCGTAAGCCCGACGAGCACGCCGGTCCCGTCCTCATTACGAAGTCCGCGTTTTACCCCGTATTTCGGAAATAGCGGATTCTCAATCTTGGCCGCCTCCCGCATTTCTTCCGAGAGTCTGTACATTAGATATTCTTTCTTCATATCGGTTCAAATTATCCTCCCTACCGTTGCATCCGCGAACTCGGACGCCGACAGAGGGTGCGAGTTAGACATAAAACGGGCGAGGTCATTGGTGGCATATCCTGCCGCAAAATTGTCCTCAAGCGCTTGAGTGATGAGTTCAGCAGCTTCCTTCCAGCCTAAATACTCAAGCATCATAACGGCAGAAAGCACTATTGAGCAAGGGTTTACGATGTTTTTGCCAGCGATGTCGGGAGCCGTTCCGTGTGTCGCCTCGAAAATAGCGTTACCGGTGTCATAATTGATGTTGGCCCCGGGGGCGATCCCTATTCCGCCTACCATTGCCGCAAGCTGGTCGGAGATGTAGTCGCCGTTTAGGTTCAAAGTGGCCACTACGGAATACTTTTCCGGAGTGAGCAGCGTGTTCTGGAGGAAAGCGTCCGCAATGCAGTCATTTATGGCAAGCCTGCCTTCTGACATTTCTTTCGCGAACTCTCTTTCCGCAAGCGCGTAACCCCATTTTTTGAATCCTCCTTCAGTGTACTTCATAATGTTCCCTTTATGCACCAGCGTTACAGTTGGCAAATTGTGCTCCAGCGCATAACGGCAGGCGGCTCTGACAAGACGCTCAGTCCCTTCAATCGAAACCGGCTTCACGCCGAAGGCAGAAGTTTGGGGGAATCTCACTTTCTTAACGCCCATCTCATCGTGAATAAAGGCGTAGAACTTTTTCGCCTCCGGACTTCCTTCCTCCCATTCTATTCCGGCATAAATGTCCTCGGTGTTTTCCCTAAAAATGGTCATATTCACTTTTCCCGGCTCTTTCACCGGTGAGACCACGCCTTTGAACCAGCGTACCGGCCTCAGGCAGAC
>JBAYFJ010000077.1:0-9435 GCA_041667245.1 Bacteroidales bacterium
CAGCTAAAGATTATGGACTACAATCGCGTCGTGAAAGATCTCAACGGTCTGTCTCAAGAGCAGTTGATTGAGGCGCTCGGCAAGGATTTCACTGTCAGACAGATGCCTGGCAAGACTCCGTATCGCCCTGACCACCTTCACAATTTCTCGATGTATCTTGGTGGCAATTGGTACTCTCTGGAGGCGCTTCCCGGAAGATACGACGAGTCCGACCCTATAGGGGTTCTGGATGTGACTGTGCTTTCCAATCTCGTTTTGGACAAGTTGCTGGGCATCAAGGATCTGCGTACCGACAAGAGGATTGATTTCGTGGGAGGCATCAGAGGTCTCGGAGAATTGGCCTCAAGAGTGGACAGCGGGGAGATGGCAGTGGCTTTCGCCCTTTATCCCGTCTCTATGAAACAGCTCATCGACATTGCTGACAACGGCAAGATTATGCCTCCCAAGACAACGTGGTTTGAGCCGAAGCTCCGTTCCGGCCTCGCCATCCACAAACTCTCTTAATAGGTGTTTGCGGACTGTTATTTGAAAAGTACCGTAGGGTCGGTGCCGTGATTGCTGGCAAGATAGTCGAAAGCTCCGTTGTGGTAGGTCCAGGTGTGCATAACGCTTGAGGCTGAATCTTTGAATGACACAGTTTGTCTGAACACTCTGCAGGAAGTGATTCCTTTCCCGACGGCAGCCATCTGACCGATGACAGTCCAACCGTCTCCCGAGTACTTCATTACGTTAACGATGAATCCGTCTCCGGATTTGTCTCTGATGGCAATCAGAATCTCCGGGCTGTTGTCTCCGGTGAAGTCGTGTGAGCCGATCACATATTCAGTGGTTTTCAGACTTCCATCGGAGGCGGTACCGATGTTGGGATAATTTGCTTTGCTCCCGGCTGACTGGAAGATTCTGCCGTTCTCGATGAGAAGTGTCTTCTGTCCTGAGGCTAAATCGTTGACTGACACACATGAACCTTTCTGGTAGTAGAATGCCAGAGCTTCAAAAGACGATCCTCCGATGGCGAAGGAGAGCTTTGCGGAAGAGTTCTCGCCGTCGTTCTGAGGACAGTACATTATGTAATTTTCGATACCGCTTACGAAATTCTCATCTTGAGATTTGGTCGCGGCAGTCTTGTCCGCCGCGCCTGCGACAAAACAATCTATTAAAACGGTCAAAATAGTTACCGCTATGTGGGCGATTTTTACCATATTTGTAACAAAGATATAATTTTTCTTGCATATTCAAAAAATTAACGTACATTTGCAGTGTACTAATAGACTATGACACGTTTAGGCCGGATCCCTTGTGCTTTTTGTTTCAAACCGGCTGTGTGGTACGGAATTAGTTTAAGGATTATCGGTTTTTTATTTTCTATGTTATGCTTATAGAACTGAAAGATATCAACAAAACTTACAACAATGGGCAGCCTCTTCACGTCCTTAAGGGCATTAATCTCGAAATCGCCGAAGGGGAGTTTGTCTCCATAATGGGGGCTTCCGGTTCCGGTAAGTCTACCCTTCTGAATATTCTCGGCATTCTCGACAATTATGATTCGGGAGAGTATCTGCTCGACGGCAGGCTGATCAAGAATCTCAGCGAAAGAGAGGCAGCCGGTTACAGAAACCACACAATTGGCTTCATCTTTCAGTCGTTCAACCTGATAGCTTTCAAGACAGCGGTCGAGAACGTGGAGTTGCCGCTTTTCTACAGAGGGGTGAGCAGAAAGGAAAGGCAAAGGCAGGCTATGGATTATCTTCAGAGAATGGGGATAGCCGACTGGGCAGGGCACTATCCTAATGAGATGTCAGGGGGGCAGAAGCAGAGAGTAGCTATCGCGAGGGCTTTGATCACTCATCCGAGAATTGTTCTTGCCGATGAGCCGACAGGAGCCTTGGACTCGCAGACAAGTCTTGAGGTTATGGAATTGTTGAAAAAGATGAACAAGGATGAGGGCATCACAATAATAGTGGTCACTCACGAAAGCGGCGTGGCCAACTCCACCGACAAAATCATTCACATTAAAGACGGTATGATTGGTTCCGTGGAAGTGAACATGGATCATAAAGCTTCTCCTTTCGGGACGGACGGCATAATGAAGTAAAACTATGAGAGATTTGTTTTCGGAGATATGGAGTACGCTGAAGCAGAATAAGTTGCGTACGTCTCTTACGGGATTCGCCGTGGCTTGGGGAGTGTTTATGCTGATAGCGCTTCTCGGTGCGGGCAACGGGCTTATGAATGCGACCAGCAACAATAGCAGGGATTTTCAGACCAACACTATCGCTATTTTCTCGGGCAGTACCTCCAAGGCTTACAACGGAATGAACAAGGACACTTGGATGAGGATGAAGGATGAGGATTTCGATAGAACTGTCGGCGATCGTTATGACGATGTGATCGATGAGGCGAGCCCCGCATATTCCTACAGCGGGGTCTTCAGCAGGGGGAAAGAGTACATTACCAAAGCTCAGATTGTCGGAGTGGCGCCAATTTACCTTAATTCTGAAGGAATAAAGATGGTTGCCGGAAGATTCATCAACAAATTCGATGTTGAGCAGAATCGCAAGACTATCGTTCTCGACACTAAGTCCGCATCTATTCTTATGCCGGAGTCTAAGGACAGTACGGCTATTATAGGACATTATATCAAGGTGGACAGTCTTGCGTTCAAAGTCGTCGGACTCTATCATTCTGATGATGTCTCTGATTTCAGCGAATTCTATTCCGCCTACACGACCATCAAGACCATCTACAACAATGCCTATATTCCTCGTATCGTTTTTTCTTTCCACGGTTTGGAGACGGAGCAGGAAAACACGGATTTCGAGAACAGATACAGAACAGATTTCAACAAGGCGCACTATGCGGCACCTGATGACACCGAGACGCTTTACTTCTGGAACAGACTAACTCAGAACATGTCTATGGTGAAGAGCCAGAAGATTATCCGCACCATTTTGTGGCTGATTGGTCTTTTTACATTGCTCAGCGGCGTGGTCGGAGTCTCTAACATTATGCTGATCACGGTTAAGGAGCGCATTCACGAGTTCGGAATCCGCAAGGCTTTAGGCGCGACTCCGGGGTCAATCGTGAGACTGGTTGTGGTCGAGAGCATAGTCATTACCGCATTTTTCGGCTTTGTGGGGATGTTGTGCGGACTCATAGCCTGTCAGGTTATGGATGCGACACTCGGTAACAATCCGATAGATATTGGGCCGGTGCAGATGTATATGTTCAAGAACCCTACTGTCGGGATTGACGTTGCCGTCAAAGCCACTCTGACATTGATCATAGCGGGGACCCTGGCAGGCTTTTTCCCGGCGAGGAAGGCCGCCAAAGTCAAGCCGATAGAGGCGCTCAACAATGCTAAATAACAGAGACTATGCGTTTTGATATAGACAGATTTAGAGAAATTGCGGACACTCTTAGAAGAAACAAGAGCAGAACGATACTGACCGGCTTCGGAGTGTTCTGGGGGATTTTTATGCTTCTGGCATTGCTCGGAAGCAGCAACGGAGTGCAGGGATTGTTAGGAATGAATTTCGAGGGATTCGCATCCAATTCAACCTTCGTTATGGGACAGACCACTTCAAAGCCATACAAGGGTTTCAAGAGAGGCCGCTCCATTCAGTTCAAACTCAAAGATCTTGACGTAATTAGGAATCAGGTTCCTGAAGCCGACATCGTCACTCCTCTTGTTGGTGCATGGGGAAAGTCAGTGGTTTATGACACGTATTCCTTCTCCTCGGCTTCAATCAACGGCGTCTATCCGGAGTATGCCAAGATTGAGACGCCTGAAATGACTTACGGGCGTTTCATAAATGACATTGATGTGGCGGAAGGCAACAAGGTCTGCGTGATCGGAAAGAAGATTTGCAACTCTCTCTTTCCGGGAGGAGGCGATCCTTGCGGAAAATTTGTCAAGATTGGCAGCGTGTACTATGAGGTGATCGGAGTGAACGGTGCGGCGGGCGACATCCACGTGAACGGAGGTGGTGACAATTCGGTCACAATCCCTATCACTTTGGTTCAGAAAGTCTACAACAGAGGCAACGACATCGATTTGATTTGTATGACGGCGAAACCCGGAATCAGGGTTTCCGTGTTGATGAACAAGGTTATCGATGTTATGCGTCGGGAGCATTATGTCTCTCCTGAAGACAAACAGGCGATTATGGGGATGAACGTTGAAAGTCTTTTCACCATTATGAACAACATATTCACCGGCGTGGACATTCTTTTTCTTTTGGTCGGTATCGGCACTTTGCTGGCAGGCGCGATAGGGGTCTCCAACATTATGATGGTCACTGTCAAGGAGAGGACTACGGAGATTGGGATTCGTCGTGCCATCGGCGCCACTCCGAAGATGATATTGTCGCAAATCATCTCCGAGAGCATCACTCTCACTATGCTGGCGGGAATGCTGGGAATGGTGTTCACGGTGGTTTTGCTCGGTATGGTCGAATTGGCGATGACAAAGAACGGTGTGCTTATGGCGCATTTCCAAGTCGGTTTCTGGCAGGCTGTCCTGACTTTGATCGGATTGACCGCTCTTGGAGTTATCGCAGGACTGGCTCCTGCCTCAAGGGCTATGGCAATCAAGCCAGTTGATGCTATGAGGGAGGAATAATTGATTGATAATAATATAGTTATAGATATGAAAAAGTATTTCAGAATCATTGTGGTGGTGTTGATCGCCATCGTTTTCATCGGTACGTTCGTGTATCTCTACAAGAAATCAAGACCACAGGCGGACACTTATGAGTTGCTCAGGCCTGCCGTCAAGGACATTCAGAAGACCACGGTGATCACCGGGTCCATCGTTCCGCGTGATGAGGTGAACATCAAGCCTCAGATCAGCGGCATCATTTCCGAACTTTACAAAGAGGCGGGGGAGAGCGTTAAATCGGGTGAGATCATCGCCAAAGTGACAGTGATTCCTGATATGAGCTCGCTCAGTTCGGCTCAGAGCAGGGTCCGTCTTTCCGAGATCAACAAGAAGCAGGCTAAGACTGATTACGATAGGGAGAAGAGTCTGTACGACAAGCAGCTTGTCAGTGCGGATGAGTTCGACAAGATTGCCCAGTCTCTCAATCAGGCGAATGAGGAGTATGCCGCTGCTGTGGATGCTCTGGAGGTTGTGAGAGACGGTGTGTCAAAGGCTAACGCAAGTTCGAGCTCCACTCTTATACGTTCCACGATCACGGGTCTGATTCTGGATGTGCCTGTGAAAGTCGGCAATTCTGTCATTCAGGCCAACACATTCAACGACGGTACTACCATTGCCACTGTTGCGAATATGAATGATTTGATTTTCGACGGTAACATCGATGAGACTGAGGTGGGTAAACTTCACGAGGGCACGGATATGATCATCACCATAGGGGCTCTTCAAAATCTGCAATTCAGTGCGGTTCTGGAGTACATTTCTCCAAAGGCGAAAGAGAACAACGGTACCAAGGAGTTTGAGATCAAGGCTGCGGTTAAGGTTGACTCGGATGCGATGATCCGTTCCGGCTACAGCGCCAATGCGAAGATTGTTCTTGAGGAGGCGACTAAGGTTCTCTCTATTCCTGAGAAGGCAATTGAGTTTGTGGGGGATTCAACTTTTGTCTATGTGATGGCTTCTGACAGCACTTACAAGAAGACTGCCGTTTCTACCGGTATCAGTGACGGAGTGGATATCGAGGTCAAGAGCGGCGTTAAGCAAGGCGACAAGGTTCGCGGCAACAAAATTCTAAAAGCTGAATAATATGGTACGAAAGTATATATCGCTGGCCGCTTTTGTTGCGGTTTCGGCTGTGGTTTCCGCTTCCGCTCCCGCTTCGGTTTTGGTTCCGTCTTCGTCTTCAGCCACGGATTCTGTTGAGGTCGGCCATCACGGCCCGTGGTCCCTTGAGGAATGCGTCACTTACGCACTGGACCACAACATCACCGTCAAACAGCAGGACATCTCCGCCCGCAGCGCCGAGCTGGATTTGAACACCGCCCTAAACAGCAGGCTTCCTGACTTGAATGCGAACGCATCCGAAAGCGTGTCTTTCGGCAGAGGGCTCAGCTCGCAGAACACTTATGTGAACAAGACCACTACCGGCACGTCAATGAATCTCGGTACGAGCGTGCCTATCTTTCAGGGCTTTTCCATCAACAGAACCATTAAGATGAATCAGTTGAATCTTCAGGCTGCTACCCAAGATCTTGAGAAGGCTAAGGATGACATCAGAGTCGCTGTGGCTCAGGCTTATGTTCAGATTCTCTATGACACGGAAATCATGGATGTTGCCAACAGGCAGATTGAGATTGATTCGCTTCAGGTAATTCGTCTGGAAGCTATGGTCTCCAGCGGAAAGGCCAGTGTGGCTGAGCTTTCTCAGCAGAAGGCCACTCTTGCCAAAAGCAGACTGACGGCGGCTCAGGCTATGAGCAGTCTGAATTTGGCTCTGTTGGATTTGTCCCAGTTGCTGGAATTGCCCTCGCCTGAAAGTTTTTCAGTCGTTATTCCTGAGGTGTCCGCTGAATTGGCTCTTATAAGTAATCCGGAAGACATTTATGCTCAGGCAGTTGCCGCCAAGCCTTCTGTCAAGGCTGAGATGTTCCGGTTGGACAGAGCTTCGGCGAATGTCAATTTGGCCAAGAGTTCTTTGTACCCCACTCTTTCGCTTTCAGGCGGGATCGGCTCGAATTACTACAAGGTTCTTGATGTCTCGGCTGACGCTTTCTTCACTCAGTTGAGCAACAATTTCAGCCCCTACGTCTCATTGTCATTGTCGATTCCGATTTTCACAAGATTTGCCACCCGCAACAACATCCGCAGTGCGGAACTTGCCCGTCAGAATCAGAGTCTCCAGCTGGAGAACGTCAAAAAGACGCTTTACAAGGAGATTCAGCAGGCATATTACAACGCTCTCGCCGCACAAACCAAACTATCAAGCAGCAAGGAGGCAATGAAGAGTGCCGAGGATGCCTTTGTGCTTGTCAAGGCCAAATATGAGAACGGCAAGTCAAATATCACCGAATTCAACGAATCCAAGAACAGTTTTCTTGAATCCGACTCCAATTACGTCCAGGCCCAATTCGAGTATCTCTACCAGACCAAATTACTCGACTTCTACAAAGGACTGCCGCTCAAGTTTTAGATCCCCGCAGCACGCCCGAACGTAGCGCACGCAAATCTGCATTGCACGCTCCGGGTGGCACTTTCGTGTGCGCTACCCTAAGTTATAGTGGAGCAAATTAATGAGAAAAGGGGTTATTTCCATTATTTTAAAGCTATGGGATGTTTCAGGCGCCGTGGCCGCAATATGCGGTCTGCGGCGATTGCAAGCGGACAAATATGCTAAACGGCCGCTAAAAGCATTTATGTCCGCAAAAGTCTTGTTTTTCCATAGAATTTTCTAAATTTGAAACCCAACAATCGAAAAGATATGAAAGAAAACAAGCATTTGGACACGCTATGCGTGCAGGGAGGCTGGCAGCCTAAGAACGGCGAACCGAGAATTCTGCCAATTTATCAGAGCACAACTTTCAAATACTCCTCAAGCGAGGAGATGGCAGACTTGTTCGACCTTAAGAAGGAAGGCTATTTTTACACGAGACTTTCCAATCCGACAAACGATGCTGTCGCATCTAAAATTAACGAACTTGAAGGAGGCGTCGGAGCAATTATGACTTCTTCAGGACAGGCCGCCAATTTCTACGCAGTGTTCAATATATGCGAGGCGGGAGACCATTTCATCACGTCAAACGCAATCTACGGCGGAACTTTCAACCTCTTCGGAGTCACCCTGAAAAAACTCGGAATCGACTGCACTTTCATTAGTCCGGACGCTTCCGATGAGGAAGTGGAAGCGGCATTCCACCCTAATACCAAATGTTTCTTCGGAGAGACAATTTCCAATCCCGGAGGTGAAGTGTTTGACATAGAGAGATTTGCGAAGATAGCACATAAGCACGGAGTGCCTCTTATCGTGGACAACACTTTCGCAACTCCAATTAATTGCAGACCTTTCGAGTGGGGATGCGACGTCGTGACCCACTCCACGACAAAATATATGGACGGACACGCCACTTCAGTAGGTGGCTGCGTGGTAGACAGCGGTAATTTCGACTGGGAAGCTCATGCCGAGAAATTCCCCGGACTGTGCACTCCGGATGAAAGCTATCACGGTCTGACCTACACCAAATCCTTCGGAAAGAAAGCCTACATCACCAAGATCCTTTCACAGCTGATGAGGGATTTAGGGTCCATTCCTTCTCCATTCAACTGTTTTCTTGTTAATTTAGGGCTTGAAACGCTCCATCTGAGGATGGCAAGACACTGTGAGAATGCTCTGAAAGTCGCCCGGTGGCTTGAGAACAATCCGAAAGTCGCTTGGGTCAATTACTGCGGACTACCTTCAAGCAAGTACTACGAGCTTGCACGGAAATATCTCCCGAACGGCTCTTGCGGAGTGGTCGCCTTCGGACTTAAAGGCACGCGAGAAGACGCAATCAAGTTTATGGACAAGTTGAAATTCGTTGCCATAGTCACTCACGTTGCCGATGTCAGAACATGTGTTCTACACCCTGCAAGTCACACCCACCGCCAGCTCACTGACGAGCAGCTTCTCGCCGCAGGCATACCGCCGGATCTGATCCGCCTGTCCGTGGGCATCGAGAATTCCGAAGACATCATCTCCGACCTTGAACAGGCGATCAGTTGATTAGAAACCGCTACAGATAAGGGGAGACGAATCCGAGTTTGCGAAGACCATTCAGAACATCAGGATGGCTCATGAACAGTTTCCATATAAGGCCTGTTCTATAATTCTCAATCATAACTATTATCGGGCCTTCGTCAATTGCAAGATATGAATCCGCAACCCAATCCTGAGTAAGATTGAAAGCATCCTTAAAACCGTCCTCTCCCCACACTTTATCACCTAATTCCTCATAGTAATAGCGCATAGCGTCAAGCGAATACTCTGGAGAGTAAGGGATTGAAGCAATAGCGGCAGTAGGCGAGATCACTCCTGTATCATTGCCGGGGCTGTGCGCCGAATAGCCACTGTCTCCGTCGCTTGCTGTAAGTCCCCAGCTTTTCTCGCCATAACCTTTGTAATCGCAAGGATTATCAAGACAATAAGCCCTGTTTATCAAAACGTGAGCCTGCATCTGCTGTCCGTAATCAGCATAAGCATCTTTCAGGCCTCTCGGGTCCAATCCCAGATAAGAATAATGAGTAAAGAAAAGAGGCCCTCCCTTACCCTTATCAGACCCCAGCGGAAGAGTAATTCCATAATAGTTTTTCCCGTTCCGAATTTTGCCGGAAGACGCCCAGCCATCATCATAGACCGAGGAATCAATGGAATAGGTCGGTGATGATGCAGCAAGAATGTAAGTGATATGGCACTCATTATAACCGTTGATTTTGTGGTTCATAGCCCATCCGTTGTTCGGAGACCA
>JBAYFJ010000078.1:0-9349 GCA_041667245.1 Bacteroidales bacterium
TGACAGCGCCTGACGCAAGTAGCGCGAGCGATGTGAGTAATCCGAAGAATCTATTCATACAATTTGAGAATTATTAGAGTTTAATCCTTCAAATATACGAAATCTTCGCCCTCAACACAATCAAAAAACTTTCCGCGGGCCAAATCAGCTATAATCAGGTAATTTTCCTACCTTCAAACGAAGCCATCGCATAAGGATCCACGACCATAGTCAATGTCTCTTCGGCCACCATCACGGTGTCCCAAGGCTTCACAAGCTAAGGTTTCCTCAAGCGCAGATCCCTTACGGGAGGAACGGAAAAGGTATTCCTTTGAACACAAGCACATTGGCGGAATCAGAAGCCACTCCTGGAACCTTTCCTCCTGAAATCGTCAGAACAGGATTCTTTGGAGCGCACCCTGAGAAGGCGACCAGAAGTGCCGATGCCGCCAAAAGATGCGATACTATGTTTTTCATCTTTACTTGAACAACAAAGGCGTGAATTCGCTCAGATAGATTCTCCAGTTTCTCCAGATGTGACCTCCGTCAGTCTCAAGGTACTTGTAAGGATAGCCGGCTGCGTCAAGTTTGACGCGATACTCCTCGTTGGGTTTGTACAGAAAATCTGTGCTGCCTATCCCAATCCAGTAGAGAGCCGGCTTCTTGGAGAAGAGTGTTGCCAGTTTGGAGTCAAAGTCCTGATAAATGGGCGATTGGCCCTGTTGCTTAGGGTCGGTGTCGATGGCAGCCGAGAACAGCCCTATGTAGTTGAACCAGTCAGGGTTGTTAAGCGATATGTAGAGGCTGTGGAACCCGCCCATCGACAAACCGCAAATAGCTCTTGACTCTTTTTTGGAGATGGTTCTGTAATGACTGTCAATGTAGTCGATGATCTCGTGGAAGGCCGTCTCAAACGCTCCGTCCATAGTTTTCGGAAGAGACATCGAAGGAATGTTGTAACCGGTGGCATTCTCAAGCGGAGCGGCTTCCTCGGCCAGATTGCCGTTGGTCATAACCACAATCATCGGCTCAGCCTTTCCTTGAGCTATCAGATTGTCCAGAATCTGCGAGGCCCGCCCCTGAGTAATCCATGCTTCCTCGTCGCCTCCGACACCGTGAAGCAAATAGAGCACTGGATAATTCTTGGCCGCGTTATCCTCATATCCCGCAGGAGTGTACACCGTCATACGGCGGTTAAATCCTGCCATATCACTGTGATACCACTGTCTGGACACCGTTCCGTGAGGCACCTCCTGAACTTTGTACAAGTCCGAGCGGCCTCCGCCGACAAGCAGCACGCTGGTCAGAGAACTGACATCACGATTCACGAACACGTTGTTCATATCTATCACCGAACTTCCGTCAACTAAAAAGGTGTAGGTGTACATCTCAGGCGCCACAGCCTTTTCGGTGGTATATTCCCAAATTCCTTTGTCTCCTTTCACCATATCTGCAGGCGCCGGTGCGTCTAATTTACCGAAATGAGTGTCCACTTTCGTGGTAGGCAGGAAGTCTCCCGTAACCTGAACTTTGGTCGCCTCAGGACCTTTGTAACGAAAAGTCACGGTCCCGTCCTGATTGATCTCAGGAGAGACTATCGGCTGGTTGCCCCAAAGCGCCTGTTGGGCATAGATAACTGAGCATAAGAGCATTGCAGCCACAATCAAAATCATTTTTTTCATATTAATAATTGTTTTTAGTTAATTGTCAATTCACCGACGTACCTCGCGTTTGTCGCGGAAGTCAATGCGGCGGCGATCTAAGTGTTCGGCTTCAGATAATTGTCGTTGCTATCGAACACGGCGTGGAGCACGGCTCCGGAAACGCTATAGGCTCCATCCGAACCGGACATTCCGTCAGTGGCCATCTCAATGGTGAAATATCTTATTCCAGTGGCCTTTTCCACTGTCGTACTATGCAGTTTGGCGCAATTTTCTTTGACGGGAGTCGTTAAAACCCCGTCCAAAAAATCGATGACTGAGTCTTCGCAGAAAGTTTGCCCGCATATCATAGCTGCCGAGAGCGGCGTGACTGTTATTCTTCCAAGAAGGGTGTGTCTCATTGTTATTAGAAATTTGTGTTCGTGAATTTTGTGTTCGTGGACTTTTCCACACGGCAAAGATAATGAACGTTTTTTAGCAAGCGACTTCTCAGCAGGTTCAAATTGTTTTTCAAGGGTACAAAAACGGTTTTCATTTTAGTTCAAAAGCATTCCGATTTGTTCAAATCGTGCCCTGCGCACCTTTCAGAGGGCGGACGGCCGGTCGGTATACTTTGAAGCGGACACTAAAATCGACCGGGCTATCCTGTGCCTGAGCAATCTCGGGGAAAGAACTTCTATGTGATCTCCGTAACCGAGGATGACTCTCTCCAATTCCAGATTCTGTATCACGTTCAGGGCTATGGTGATGCCGCCTGTGTCATCCTTGTCGACAAGAGTCTGGCTGCCGTGAATCGGCTTGGTCAGAATGTAGGGCGCCTGGTCGGAATCCACTTTCAGAATCACTCTTTCTTTCTTGCTTTCCAGCTCTCTGGTCACTCCGACCATATCCTCGAAATAGTCTTGAGGGTTGAAAAAGGTGTTCCTGATGAACTCGCCGCCTTTGTCTTCCTCAATTTTGACGATTCGGTCAAGTGCTATGGTGTTGATGTACTTATTTTTCTTCTCGTATGCAAGGAGGAACCACCTGTTGTTGAACTCTTTCAATATGTACGGGGAGACAAACCGCTTGGACGGACGTGCTGACTTAAATGACTTGTACTCAATCGTTAGCGGACATTCTCGCTTGATGTAGTCGTACAGACAGCTCAGGAAATTGAGGCCTTTCAACTTTTTGTTGGTCTCGATGAAGACAATCTGGCTGTGGTTGGCCTGGTACCTGATATGGTCCTGGAGTCTTGTCAGCACGTCCTCCTGTCCGGTCATAGTCCGGAAACCGCTGTAATGGGCGATTATGTCCATAGCGCTGCTCAATTCCTCGATGTCCTGTTTGGACAGAGGCAGCCGGGTTATGCTGAAGTCGGGATCCTCGTATTCATAGTATTTCCTGTTTTTGACGACAATCGGGGCGAAATAGCCCAGTTTGTCCCCGCGCATCAGTTCGATGTCACGCTGCACGGTACGAAGGCTCACTCCGTCAACCCCCTCGTATTCAGAGAGTTTTTCTTCACAAGCCTCACGCAAATCCTCTATTGTCCAAGGCCTGTAACGACGGTGCAGACAGTCGTCAATGATTTTGATTCGCATCAAAGTGTTTCTGTTCAAAGGCATAATTGTGGTTATTTTGCACAAATATAGAAAATATTTTCAACTACGTCATTAGGTGGCGTAGTTAGCTCATAGCTTTGCATCGTAATTTGAATGAAACTCTTTTAATTATGGTACAGAACATTATTATGGGCACCAAGGTGCCGGCCAAATTATGGCTTCAGGATGTCGAGACGAATTGTATGCAGCAGATTGTCAATCTCGCCTCATTGCCGTTCGTGTTCAAGCATATAGCCATTATGCCGGACGCGCACACGGGTAAAGGTATGCCGATCGGCGGAGTTATGGCTACTAAAGGTGTGATCGTGCCTAATGCGGTCGGCGTGGACATCGGCTGCGGTATGTGCGCCATAAAGACGAATCTCAACTATAAACACTTGTCGCATAATGACTTGACTACTATGATGTCTTACATCAGGGAGACTGTTCCTTTGGGATTCAATCACCAGAAAACGGCAGTCGACGAGTCTCTGATGCCGGAGGGTGATCTTGAGGAGCTGCCTGTTCTCAAGACTAAAAAGAATAATATTCTGAAAGAAATCGGGACTCTCGGAGGCGGGAACCACTTCATCGAGATTCAAAGGGACACCGCTACCGGCGACGTGTGGGCTATGATTCACTCGGGAAGCAGGCATATAGGTCTGACAGTGGCTCAGCAGTACAATGAGATGGCCGAATTCTGGTGCTCGAAGTATTATGCCGAGACTTTTCCGGGACTGGCGTTTCTTCCGATTGAGACGCCGGAAGCCAAGAATTATATCAATGAGATGAAGTTCTGCGTCCGGCTGGCTTTCGCCAACAGAAGCGAGATGATGAGGAGAGTACAGGAGGCGTTCGCGAAGGTAGCTCCGAATGTGGAGTTTGATCCTCTCATAAACATCGCTCATAATTATGCGGCGTGGGAACAGCATTTCGGCGAGAATGTGATCGTACACAGGAAAGGCGCCACGAAGGCCTTCAAGGGTGAAATCGGAATTATCCCGGGGTCTATGGGCACTAAATCCTACATTGTCGAGGGGCTCGGGAATCCACAGAGTTTTATGAGCTGCTCGCACGGTGCCGGAAGGCGGCTGAGCCGGTCCGCGGCTTTTCAGACTTTGTCTCTGGAAGAGGAGTGCCGCGAAATGGATAAGCAGGGAATTATTCACGGAATGCGCAAAAGCGGCCTGGACGAAGCTCCGGGAGCCTACAAGGACATAGCACAGGTGCTTGCCTTTGAGAAAGACCTCGTAAAACCTATCGTGGAGCTGGCTCCTCTCGCAGTAATAAAAGGAGACTAAGGATTTGGAAGGTGTCTGTTGAGGTAGTGCTGACGGTCGGAGGGCGAAAGTCTTTCGATGGAGTAGCGCAGCATTGTGCGTGGCATAACGCAGACGTGGGAGTCAAGGAAAGTCTTGAGCACCTGAGCGTTCTGCTTGCCGGTCTCACGAAGCATCCAGCCGATAGCCTTCTGCATCAAGTCGTGCATCCCCTTGCCTGAGGACTTGCCTGCGGACTTGCCTGCGGACCTGCCATCGGCCTTGCCTGAGACGAGAGGATAGCGGCTTAAAAACCGGTCCGCGAGGGCGAGTATGTCCGTGAAGTCGTGCAGATGGATGAACACGTTGCAGGAGACTATGCTGATCCTCTGTTCCCAAAGCAGCGGGCTGTCGGCAAGAGAATAAAGGATGTCGTGAGGCTTGTCAATCAGATACCTGCCGACAATGTCCTGACAAGTCAGGTCCACCAGATCCCAGTTGTTGATCCTTGAGGTGTGAGCGAGATAGAAAGAAAAGATTGCCCCTCGGATTTCCTCACCTTGGGCCTGTGAATGCGACTTGATCCAGTTCCTTTTGCTTGTGCTTTTGCAGACCGAGGCCAGCAGCACCAGAGCGCTCATCCTCACCTCGTGGTACTTAGATTCCAGAAGGCTGTCCGCTGCATCAAGGAACTCCTCAACTCCAGAGCCCCGAGAGGATTCCTGCAACGAAGAGCCGAAGTCCGAATAGGAGCCCGATGGCTCGTCCAAAGAAGCGAGGACTTCATTCAAATACCGGCCGCAGACGGATCGTATTCCCGGCACCGAAACACCGAGGAACACATCACCTTCCCCGTATCCTCCCGGACCTGTCTTGAAAAAACGCTGCAAAATCGCAGCCTTACCAGCGCTCGCCATATCGGAAAGCGAAGACACGATGCACTCTTGTAAAGTCATAATCAGCCTTTATATTCGCTCGGCGGCACGCCGAACTGTTTCTTAAATGAGGTGGAGAAATGAGACAAAGTGCTGAAACCGGTCATATCCGCAATCTCAGACACATTGTATTTTCCCTCCTTGATCAATGCCGACGCCCTGTTCAGCTTGTACCGCTTGAAGAAGACGCTCGGATTCTCACCTGTCAGGCCCTTCACCTAATAATAGAACTTGGTGCGGGAAATCTTGAGAATCTCAGTCATAGCCGAAACGTCCAGCTCGGGATTGGACATTCTGTCGGAAATGACCATCTCTTTGTCCGAAGACTCCGGCGTCCCCGGCATACCGGTTTCCGGATTGGAACAGGACAAGGAAAACAAAAGAAGAAAAAGGATTCTAAGACCGCGCATAGCCTTATTGCTCAGGCTCGAACATCGGATCCCACGCCGGAAGAAGCTCAGGCTTCTGATTGAGCATCTCAAGTACGTCGGAAGGCACATATTTCTTCTCCAGCACAAGTCTGAACATATACTCGTTGAACCATTCGTCTGTCATTATCAGACAGCCTTTGTAGCCTGCGGACTCGCCCCAGCTGTTCTCAACCATCCATTTGACAGGGTTTCCGTTCTTCAGATCAACGGCGATCAATGTCATAGCGTGAGAGGAGCCGCTCGCGTGCGTCCTCACTCTCTGCTGTTTGTCCATATCAAACGGAACTCCCAAAAGTGAGGAATAGTCGTAATTCTTCAGATCAAGCACTCCTTTGGTCTTGTCGTAGAATTTCCCTACGTCGCATGAGAAGTACAAAGCGGTGTTGTCTTTAATCGAAGCTATGGCCATTTCTTTGATGCGCTCAATCGGCAGATTGACGTACAGCCAATTGTCGCCGTCATAGACGTGACGGTCGTAGTCAATCTCATAGACTTTGTTATAGTCCCTGCAAGGGTCGTTCATCACCATCACATAGTTGTTTTCCAGATCCTCTCCTACGTACTTCGCGTAAAAAGATTTCGGTGTGTATGTCTCGGTGCTTACGAATGTGCCCTTGGAATCATATCTGGTCCACGTAAATTCTTTCGGTGGCACGCCCAGACAAAGAGACAGGATGTGGTACACGTCAGCGAGCATTCCGACTTTCATCTGTGACATTTTTCCATTCAATTCGGCTATGGCTTTGTCGGCTTTCTTGCCTTTCATTGAAGATATGCCCGAATCCTCGTAGGCTTGTCTGAGCTTCAGTCCGTCCTCACGCAAAAGGGTCTTCAGCTGGGAAGACATCTGGGAGGTGTTGTTTGCGGAATACGTCTCCGGCATGGTCTCGGCAGGGACCAGGCCGTACTTCGTGACGAGATTGGAGACTCCGGTGAACTGGCCTCCGTCACCGAGAGGATTGCTGAACAGCCAGTCGACTTTACGGTCGTCAAAAGGAAGGGCTTTTGTGTCAATGACTCCCTGAAGGAAGAGGTTTGATTTCTCAAGCTGGTCATAGAAAAAGACATAGCTCTGAGAGAATTCGAAATCCCCGAGGTCATATTTGTCTATCATCCTTGACCTCAACACGTTGAGCCCGGTAAAAAGCCAGCAGCGTCCTGAGGATTTCTGATCGGTGATGCCTTTGGTCTTCACTCTGTCCGAAAAATGAGTGTCGATCATTGCGGCATTGTCTGCATTCACGGCAAGGGAGTTGATTGAGTTGTTGGCCAATGCGTTACGAATGGCCTTGTCTCCGGCTGTGCCGACATAGCCTTTCTCGATTTCCGACATCATCGCGGCAGAGATTCCGCCTTTTCCGGCTTCCGTCATAATTGCGGACGAGTCCCCGCCTTTTCCGGAGGTCTGGGACTGGGCCGATACGGCTAATGAACAAAATGACATCGCGGCAATGGCGATGAACAGGATTGATTTGGTTTTCATATTAAATGAGTGTTTTTCTTCTTTTATTCCTTTTCGTACTCTTCTTCAATTCCGGCGGGAACTATGGAGCCGGTCCCGGACATTCTCGAGCCTGTGCTTATTTTAGCCTTCGATGCCTTCGGAGACAGACCGAGCTTCTCAAGACCCTGAATCTGTCTCAGCATCGACTCCCCTTTCCTTACCGCTGACTGATTGGAATCCCTCAACTTCTTCAGAGAATCATCATAACTCTTTCTGGCCGAATCGATTGCGGAGCCCACCCTAACATAGCACTCTAGCCAGGAGCGCAGCTGGGACATAAACTCGGAAGCCGTCTTGTAGACCGCATCAATGTTCTCCTCCTGATCGTACTGCTTCCAGCTCATCTGAATCATATTCAGTACAATGACCAATGTCATCTGACTCACTATCAGGACTCCGTTGTCCTTCGCCACTTGCCAAAGCCTCGGATCTGCCTCAAGCATAAGTCTGAAAGCTCCTTCTATCGGAATGAACATTATGTTATAGTTCACTTTCCTCTTCCCGTCCGAAAGATATGACGCATAATCCTTGACCTTAAGCTCGTCCACGTGACGTCTCACGCTGTCTGTCAATGCCTTGGCGAACTTCTTTCGGTCTTCAACCGTCTCGGCACCCATATAATCATTGTAAGCGTTGAGGCTCACTTTCGAGTCCACAATCACTACGGTGTCATCCGGATATTTAATCATCACGTCCGGAATCATCGTCCTGCCCTCATCGCTCCTGATTTCTCTTCCCCTGTCGTCTGTCATCACTCCCTGAGTTTCGAAATGCACTCCTTCCTGAAGATTGGCGTTTTTGAGAATGTCTGTCAGAATCATCTCTCCGAAATCGCCCTGAATTTTGGAATAGCCTGTCAGGGCATTGGCAAGATTCTTGGCCTCATTGCCTACCGAGGTAGATTTTGCGTCAAGATCAACGATTTTCTGCTCAAGTTTGGAATGTCTCTCGACCGAATTCCTCTCCGATTCTCTTACTGCCTTGTCGAATTCCGAGAACTTGTCCTGAAGCGGTTTGAGAATGTCTTTTAACGCATCGCTGCTCTGGGTCCTGAACGTGGAAGAATTCTCGTTTGAGAGATTCTTAAACGCATCCTTCATCTGGGCAAGGGATTTTTCATACTGTTCCTTGAGATTGGCCGAATCCTCGTCTCTACGGATTTTGAGTTCATCGATGAATTCTTTTTTCGCCTTAAGATCTGCTGACAGCGCCGCATTATCCTCCTGAAGTGCTGATTTCTCATCATGCAATTTCTGCTGTTTGGATGATATGACAAGCAAAAGCACGAATAGCGCAATGACAATCAGCGTTAAAAAAAATATCACAACTAAATATGAAGGCATATTATGAATGTTTAGACGTGCGACTTTGCAAGTTACAACAAAAATCACAGATTTGTCGCATTTTGTTTTGCAATAGGAAAAATATTTGTCGCTCCACTTTCGGCCCCGACCTGACAGAGTCTTTGGAATCCTTTGTCGCAAGTATTAATCAACGGTAACACGGATTTTAGAGGTCTGTCACTTGGTTTTCACTCTGGCCCTTTGACACGAAATCGCCATCCTGTGCATTCTATCTGTCAATGGGTAGAGGCTCATTTTCCAGAATCGGCCTTCTGTGCTCTGAGGGGCACTTTGCTCGAATTTTTCTCCTACCCTTTGACACGAAATCGCCATCCTGTGCCTTATAGCTGTCAACGTCAGTGGGTTATGTCAGATGATATGGGGACCTGTACAAGGCAATGTGCCTCTCAGAGCGTGTGTGGCACTTCTGGGTGTACAGGTCGGGGAGCGAGGAATGAAATAAACCAATTTGGTGAGTAAAAGGCCCCTATTTTCTCACGGAATTGGGATTTTTCCAATTTGGTGAGTAAAAACCCCTGTTCTGCTCACGGAATGCGAAATATCTTCCTAAATTTGTAGGATTCTGTGAAAATATCAAGAAATCAAGGTCGAAAGATTGAATCTTGAGGACGACAGGGTGAGAGACAATCA
>JBAYFJ010000079.1:0-9310 GCA_041667245.1 Bacteroidales bacterium
AGGATTCAGGAATTTCCATCGGAAGCCTTAAGGTTGACGGCGGTGCCTCCAAGAATGATTTGATGATGCAGTTTCAGGCCGACGTGCTTGGCACTAAGGTTATCAGACCGAAGGTGACTGAGACCACGGCAATGGGGGCCGCTTATCTTGCGGGTCTCGCCTGCGGTTATTGGGACAGTCTCAATGAGATTAAGAAAGAATGGCAGGCTGAGGCTGAGTTCATTCCTTCCGTCTCTCAAGACAAACTGCGCAATCTTAAGGCCGGATGGGCTGACGCTATTGCAAGGACTCTTTCAAAATAAAGTTATGGTGGAACTAAGCCTTTTCTCAAAATGCGTGTTCGAGTTCATCGGCACAATGATTATGATTCTGATGGGTGACGGGGTCTGCGCCTGCAATTCCCTCAACAAATCAAAAGGGCAAAACGGAGGATGGATAGTAATCACCGTGGCCTGGGGATTCGCGGTTATGTGCGGTGTTTTCATAGCGGGACCGTATTCAGGGGCGCATCTCAATCCGGCGGTGACTCTCGGCTTGGCAATTTCCGGCAATTTCGAATGGGCGTTCGTTCCCGGCTATGTGGTCGCCCAAATGCTCGGAGGTTTCGTAGGGGCGCTTCTGGTGTACCTTTTCTATTATGACCACTTCAAGGCTACGGGCACCGAGTCCGGAAGTCTTCTGACTATTTTCTGCACAATGCCTGCGATTAAGCACACAATGGTGAATCTATTCAGCGAATTCACCGCTACGGCAGTGCTTGTGTTCCTGATTCTGGCTCTTTCCACAAGCGGAAATCTAACTTCATTCTCAGGCAGGCCTGTGTCAACAGGAAGTCTCGGAGGGTGGCAGATCACCGCGGTGATTATGTCTCTCGGAATGTCTTTGGGCGGTACCACGGGCTATGCGATGAATCCTGCGAGGGATTTTGGGCCTCGATTCGCACACTTCATTCTTCCTTTGAAAGAAAGCAGCGGATGGGAATATTCTTGGGTCCCGATTGTGGGCCCTCTTGTGGGAGCTGCATTCGGAGCTGCAATGTATCTTCTTGTCTATTAGCACATTATTAATATGGGATGGATTTGGACTGTTCTTCTTATTCTGCTTATCGCGAGCACTATCCTCATCATCATCTTTGACGACGGGGATTCAGGTAGGAAGATTGCTTGGATTCTGATTATTGCGGCGCTGCCTGTGATCGGACTGGGGCTTTATATGCTGATCGGGATCAATTATCGACATTCTTGGTATTTCAAACGCAAGCACAAGAACTTCATTACCACTTTTATTGAGAATTCCTCTGCCTCTACGCGTAACATTCTGTTTTCGCACGGAGTGGAGAAGAAGGTCAAGACCGAGTTCAAGCCGTTGTCGAAACTCCTCTCGAAAGACACTTCCACAACGGTGAGCGATAACAATAGTTTGGAGATTATCGTGTCAGGGGCAAGAAAGTTCCAGCTTCTTATGAATGATCTTCAGAATGCCAGACATTCGATCCATATGGAGTATTTCTATTTCCGGAAGGACAGCGGCAGCAAGCAGATCAAGGAGATGCTGATGAGAAAGGCTCGCGAGGGGGTGAAGGTTAAATTCATCCACGAGAACATAGCGAATTTGATGATCGGTGCCAAGTACTACAATGAGATGAAGAATGCGGGGGTGGAAGTGGTCAAGTTCACGAAGACTCATCTTCCCTTCATCAATTTCTTCACTCAGCTCAATTACCGTGACCACAGGAAGATTGTGGTCATTGACGGGGAGATTGGCTACACCGGCGGGATGAACATCAGCGATGACTATTTTCTCAGATGGAGGGACACTCATCTTAGGCTCACGGGCGACGCCGTGGCGGGGCTTCAGTACAGCTTCTTGAACACTTGGATTACGGCCGGAGGCAGCGTGGAGCCTCATTTCCCTCATTATTTTCCTCAGACTCAGCCTTCCGATTCTTCTCCGGCTGGGGCCTCCCTCTCGGCCCAGGCCATCGACTCGGCCCCGGACTCCGCGGTTCGTAACTCCTTGGCCGCCAACCCGACCACATCGGTTCTGTCCGGTCCCGAAACAGAAAAAAACGAATTCTCGGAAGACACACTGTCGCTTACTGAGAAACTTGCTGCCGCTCCAATCCAAAACCTTGACATCTCCCTCAAACTTAAGGGTCACAACAAACTTGTCCAGATTGTACCTGACGAGCCAGATTCCTCATGGCCTATTATCCAGATGGGAGCGATATGGGCAATCCAGCACGCAAAAAAATACATTTACATCCAGACGCCCTATTTCGTTCCTCCGGAATCAGTTCTCACGGCACTCAAGACCTCCGCCCTATGCGGAGTCGACGTCAGAATTATGCTCCCTAAAAAGGCAGACCTTTTCTTTATGGGTCCTGCGAACAAATCATTCTTCGAAGAATGTCTCGAGGCCGGAATTAGACTATACGAAAGATCAGGTCGCTTCATCCATTCCAAGACATTCGTCTCAGACGACTACATCTCCGAAATAGGCTCCGCCAATATGGATTTCAGAAGCTATACGATTGATTACGAATTAAATGCCTACATCTACGACAGCGACACAGCCCTTGTCAACAAAGCAATCTTCTTGAAAGATATGGAAGCCTGCAAAGAAATCACTTTGGAAGACTGGATCTCCAGACCTTGGTATCTGAAGATCATCCAAAGAGTGATGCGCCTCTTCGCCCCTCTGCTGTAGCTGTGCGAATTTCTAATTTTTACGTACATTTAGGAAAACTTTCAACTGATGAAAAAAATAATAATCTCACTTGGGATGATGGCTGCCGTATGGGCATTTTGTCTTGATGCAAATGGCCGAAATCCGAACAGACAAGAGGCGCAGGCGGAGGAATGGCAATGGAGGGGAAAACGAATCACTTCCTCAAAATGCCAAAATGCTTCAAACACATGGATGAAGTTCGAGACGAGCATCACTCTGACAGAGATTCCCGCAATAGTAAAAGCAGCGATAGCTTGTGACACAAAGTATTGGCTTTGGATTAACGGGGAACGGGCAGTTTTCGAAGGCGGTCTGAAAAGAGGGCCGACGCCGGAGGACTCGTATTACGACATCGTGGACATCGCGCCTTTTCTGATGAAAGGAGAGAACAAGATTGAAGTTCTCACATGGTTCTTCGGAAAAGAAGGATTCTCCCACAAGAGCAGTGGAGTGGCCGGCCTTGTGTTCGATTGCCCGGGAATCGGACTTTTCAGTGACAAAAGCTGGAAATCCACTTTGGAGACAGCCTACGAGAACACTCCGAGTGACAATCCCAATTACAGGCTGCCTGAATCCAACATTCGCTACAATGCTACGATAGAAAAAGGGATCACAGGCAGCACACTGGAGATCGGTGCGGCAGAGTCCGCGCCGTGGAACAAACTTTACCCGCGGCCTATTCCGCTATTCAAGGATTATGGAGTAAGGGAATATGAGAACCGGCCGACCAATGATAGCAAGACAGCGGCCAAAAGGATAGAAGGGACGGAAGAATGGATTGAGTGCAAGCTCCCATACAACTGTCACGTCACACCTATCCTTGACATCGATTCCGAAGAAGAAGGAAAACTGATCAAAATACAGACAGACAATTACGACTACTTAGGACAGGACGGGATTTCGGTTAGAGCCGAATATGTCACCAAAGCAGGCAGACAAAGTTACGAATCGCTCGGATGGATGAACGGACACACTGTCCGATACATGATCCCCAAAGGAGTGACAATCAACTCATTATCCTATCGCGAGACAGGCTACGACTGCGATTTCACCGGAAAATTCAGTTGCAGCGATCCATTCTTCGAGAAACTGTGGGCAAAAGCGGAGCGCACCTTGTACGTCACTATGCGCGACACGTATATGGATTGTCCCGACAGGGAAAGGGCTCAGTGGTGGGGCGATGCCGTGAACGAAAGCGGGGAGGCTTTCTACGCTTTGAGCTCGTCAGCGGCAGATCTGACAAAGAAAGGGATGCTGGAACTTGTCTCCTGGCAGAGACCCGACGGAGTGCTGTACTCCCCCGTCCCCTCCGGCAACTGGTACAAAGAATTGCCCGGGCAGATGCTTGCGAGTGTAGGCTATTACGGTTTTTGGAACTACTACCTGAACACCGGCGACAAGCTCACGATTGAAAAAGTCATAGACGGGGTGAGGAGTTATCTGGACGTATGGAAGCTCAAACCAGACGGCACACTGGAAGAGAGGCACGGCGACTGGTACTGGGGCGATTGGGGCAAATTGCAGGACAAGCAATTGCTGTTCAACGCATGGTACTATCTGGCGTTGAAAGGCTACGGGAATATGGCGAAGGTCACGCTCAGAAGAGAAGAGGCCGAGTGGGCGGAGAGCGCTATGAAGGCTTTCAGAGAGGCTTTCAACAAGGCTTTCTGGGATGGAAACGGTTATCGTACAAAGGATTACGAAGGCAGCTACGATGACAGAGCTCAGGCATTGGCCGTGGTCGGAGGCCTTGCGGACAAAGAGAAGTATCCACAGTTGGAAAAGGTGTTCGAGACATCATTCCTTGCCAGCCCGTATATGGAAAAATACGTGATTGAGGCTATGTACATGATGGGGGAACAAGAAAAGGGGCTTGAAAGGATGAAAAGGAGATATGACAATATGATCAACGACTCACCCTTCACAACTCTATACGAAAATTTCGGACAAGGGAATGACGAGAATGACTACGGCACGAGAAACCACGCATGGAGCGGCGGCGGTTTGACCATATTGGCACAATATGTCTGCGGGATTTCCCCACTTGAACCAGGATGGAAAAAGATTCTAATCAGACCGGCACTCTCAGGCCTGACATTCGTCAGCACAGAAAACGTCACAGTGGCCGGGAAATACGCAATATCCATAAGGAGAGAGGGAAAATCCTTCAATATGAATCTTGAGATTCCCTCCGAGGGCGTTCTGTGCGTCGACACAAAATCAGTAAGAATTGACGGCAAAAAAGAGCGCTATCTCAAGAAAGACGGAAACGACTACATATTCAGCGTCAGCAAAGGGAAGCACACAATCGTCTATTAGATGACAACAATGCGTAAATACGCAAAAATATAGTGTGGATTATTATTCAAATAACTGTCGCTTTAATGAGAGTTTTTGTGTAAGTTTGCTGAAACATAATTAATTTTTCAGATGAAAGGCAAATATATTTTTCTCGCAAACGGCTTCGAGGAAACGGAAGCCATCACGACAATAGACATCCTGCGCCGTGCTGGAATTGAAGTCGAGACCGTGTCGATCCACAAAGACAAATTCGTCGTCGGTTCTCACGGCATCCCTGTCGTGGCGGACCTGACCTACGGTGAATTCAAAGAGAATGTGGTACTTGACGGAACCGATTCCGACGACTTGATTGTGTTTCCGGGCGGCATGCCGGGCACTAAAAGGCTTGCCGAGGACGGGGAAATCATCAATTTTATGAAACTCCACTATGCGGAGGGAGGATCGCTGGCAGCCATTTGTGCAGCTCCAGGACTCGTCGTGTCACAGCTTCCGAGCCTGAAAGGCAAAAGATTCACATGCTTCGAAGGCTTTCAGGACGCCTCTATCGGCAAAGGCGGGATCTACGATCCGAAGCCTGCTGTAATTGACGGTAATCTGATAACAGGACGCGGCGCGGGATGCGCGGTACAATTCGCATTGGCGATTGTCGAGCATCTTGAAGGAAAAGAAACCGTGGAAGAAGTCAAGAAAGGACTTCTGGTCTAACGCTCAATGACCACTCTTTCAATTCTTCTCGGTACGGAAGTCATTATCTCGTAAGGAATCGTGCCGAGAATATCGGCGATTTCCGTAACAGTGGGATCGTCTCCGAACACAGTGACCGTGTCCCCTACCTTGGCATCGACACCGGTTATGTCAAGCATACACATATCCATACAGATGTTACCAATAGTCTTGACTCTGTGTCCGTTCAACGAAAAAGAAGCGTGACCGCATCCAAGCCTTCGGTCCAGTCCGTCGGCATAACCGACGGGAATGGTGGCAGTGACCGTGCCCTCGGGAGCAATCACACCGTGGCGTCCGTAGCCTATGGCACCGTCAGAAGGCTCCAACTTCTTAATCTGCAATATCTTGCACTTCAGGGAAGCGACCGGTGACAGCTTTACTCCAGGCAAAGCGCTGATTCCGTAGATCCCGACGCCAAGACGAACCATATCGTACTGATGCTGAGCGAAACGCTCAATTCCAGCGGAATTAAGTAGATGATACATAGGCTTGCACCCTATCTTTCCGGCGATGAAGTCAGCGTTGGCCTCGAACATCCGGATCTGCCCCATCGTTATTGAGTCGCAAGAAGGATCCTCGGCAACAGCAAGATGAGAGTAAACTGATTTCACTTTAACCTCGGCGCAAGTCTTGAGAAAATCCGTCAGTTCCCTTAGCTCTTCGGTCATAAAACCGAGACGGTGCATCCCGGTGTCCAATTTGACGTGTACCGGAAAATCATGCAATCCCCTTTCGCGCAGTACTTTGCAAAGAGCCTTCAAAGAGTAGAGATTCGGGATTCCCGGCTCAAGACGGTTGTCGATGATCTCGTTGAAAAAATCAGTTCCTGCTGTGAGCACAAGAATCGGCAGACTGATTCCGGCCTGCCTAAGTTCCATTCCCTCAACAGGATAGGCAACGGCAAGATAGTCCGCTCCCGCTCTTTGAAGCATAGCAGCCATCTCAACGGCACCGTGTCCGTAGGCATTAGCCTTCACCAAGACAAGCATTTTGGTGGACGGCTCAAGTTTTGTTCTGAAATATCTGTAATTTCCGATAAAAGCCGGATAACTGAGTTCCAACCTCGAAAAATCATCGTTCTTTGCCATAATCAAATTCTAAAGATTGGCAAAAGTACCACTTTTCTTAAAATGAATGACAATAATTTTAATATTATCACGATATTTGTAACAATCAAAACATAAGAAATATGAGCATCTGGTTAATAATCATTTTGGTGATGGTGTTGAGTTACATCGTCCAGAACACTCTGCAAAGCAGATTTCGCAAGTACTCGAAAATTCCGACAGAATCAGGAATGACGGGAGCGGAGATAGCCACCAAGATGTTGCACGATAACGGGATCTTCGATGTGCAGGTCATCTCGGTCAAAGGTCAGCTCACCGACCATTTCAATCCCGCTAACAAAACAGTGAATCTCAGCGAAGGCGTGTATTCCCAAAGGTCAGTGGCAGCCGCTGCCGTAGCTGCGCACGAGTGCGGCCACGCCGTTCAGCACGCCCAAGGTTACGCACCTCTTAAAATGCGCTCCGCATTGGTCCCGATTGTGAATTTCGCTAACAACACGGTTCAGTGGGTGCTGCTTCTTGGAGTCCTGATGGTCAACGTGTTTCCGGCTCTTCTATGGCTCGGAATAGCGCTTTTCGCTATGACAACCCTGTTCAGTCTTGTGACGCTTCCCGTGGAAGTGAACGCAAGTATGAGAGCGATCACATGGCTCAAAAGTGCCGGAATAACAGACGAAAAAACTCAGCCGATGGCGATAGACGCTCTTAAATGGGCGGCTTACACTTATGTGATTGCCGCAATAGGCTCGCTCGCGACTCTTATCTACTACATTGCGATGGCATCGCGCCGAAACTAAAAATAACGAATGGAAAATATGGATCTTGGCTCCATCGAGGAGCTTATCGGGGGACGAAAAGTCAGCGTCTCCACTGAGACAATGCAGGCTGTGGCTGACTGTTACTCCTTTCTTGAAAAATTCAGCGAAGGAAAAGTCGTGTACGGAATCAACACAGGATTCGGCCCCATGGCCCAGTACAGGATTGACGACAATCATCTCAACGAGTTGCAGTACAACATCATACGTTCTCATAGCTGTGGGGCCGGGGAAAGGATCCCGGACATCTGCGTGAGAGCCGCGATGCTTTCCAGAATGCAGACATTCCTCAATGCCAAGTCAGGCGTGCATCCGGACGTTGTCAAGTCGCTTGAGGCTTTCATAAACGCAGGCATCTACCCGATTGTCCCCGTTCACGGAAGCGTCGGCGCCAGCGGCGATCTGGTACAGCTCTCTCACATAGCCCTTGCGCTGATCGGGGAGGGCGAAGTCTCCTACAAAGGAGAAAAACAGCCTACGGCTCAAGTGCTCAAGGAGTTGGGAATAGAGCCCTTGAAACTTCATATCCGTGACGGTCTCGCGCTCACCAACGGAACTGCGGTTATGACAGGAGTGGGTCTTGTGAATGTCCTCAATGCACGGAAACTTCTGAATTTAGCTGTCACTGCCGGCGTAATGATCAACGAGGTGGTCTCTTCCTACGATGATTTCATGTCTGAGATTCTGAACTCTCTGAAACTGCATTCGGGTCAGAACAAGATTGCAGCGGAGATGAGGGACATAGCCTCTTCAAGCACAAGTCTCAGACACAGAGAGGATTATCTTTACAAGGGCAACCACGACGAGCCGGTGTTCAAGAACAAGGTTCAGCCATATTATTCCTTGAGATGCGTTCCTCAGATTCTCGGGCCGATTCTTGAGACGATTGAGAACGCCGAAAAGATTCTCACGGAGGAGTTCAATTCAGTTGACGACAATCCCATCGTGGATCCTTCTTCCGAGAACATCTACCATGGTGGCAATTTCCACGGGGATTATGTGTCCTTCGAGATGGACAAGCTGAAGATAGCCGTCACAAAACTCACGGTTCTCGCCGAGAGGCAGCTCAACTATCTTTTCCACGACAGAATAAACGGGATTCTGCCTCCGTTCCTGAATTTAGGCAAACTCGGACTGAATTACGGAATGCAGGCTATGCAGTTCACGGCGACCTCCACGACCGCGGAGTGCCAGACTCTGGCCAATCCTATGTACGTGCATTCGATTCCGAACAATAATGACAATCAGGATGTGGTGAGTATGGGCACTAATTCGGCCATTCTTGCACGCAACGTGATTGAAAACTCGTTTCAGGTTATGTCCATCGAGATGATCGCTTTGACCCAGGCCGTCGACTGCTTGAAAATCGAGGACAAATTGTCGGAGAAGACAAAAAGACTCTATCACGAGATCAGGTCTCTCGTTCCGGTCTTTGTTGAAGACACCACCAAATACGGCGACATAGCCCTTGTCGAGGCGTTTCTGAAGAGGTAACCTCGCCCGCTGCAACGATTTAATCAAAATAATCACACCGATTTTTAATTCAAAATCACTATTTTAGCGATGATTACTAAAATAGTTAGACAATGTGTGGCATAGCAGCAATTTTCAATGTCAAGGAGCAAACTAAGGAGCTCCGTGACAAAGCGTTACGTATGAGTCAGAAACTTC
>JBAYFJ010000080.1:0-9258 GCA_041667245.1 Bacteroidales bacterium
ATCCTGCAGGTACAACCTGAGCCTCAGATGGTTTCTTTGTAGTTTTCTTTGCCATAATTATTTGATCTCCTCTCCGGATTTTTTAGCATAACGAACCTTCTTGCCGTCAACTGTCTTGTAGCCAACTCTGGTCGGAACCGGATTGCCTTTGGCATCCTTCTTTGCCGGATCCACGAGCTGAAGATTAGAAATGTGAATACCTGCCTCCTGTTTGATAATACCTCCCTGAGGCTGCTTAGGGTTTGGTTTGACGCTCTTGCTGACCATATTGATTCCCTCAACGATCACGCGTTCCTTCTCAGGATAGACTGTGAGCACCTTTCCGGTCTTGCCTTTGTCGTTACCGGCATTTACAAAGACCGTGTCGCCTTTCTTTATACGTAATTTCTTCATAACTCTGATTATTTAAAGGACCTCCGGCGCTAATGAAACAATCTTCATATAATTGTCACGCAGCTCTCTGGCTACGGGGCCGAAGATACGTGTTCCACGAAGCTCGCCTGCATTATTAAGAAGGACACAAGCATTGTCGTCAAAGCGGATGTACGAACCGTCCGCCCTGCGGATTTCCTTCTTCGTGCGTACTATCACAGCTTTTGATACTGTACCTTTCTTGGCATCTCCGCCAGAGATAGCACTCTTTACCGCGACAACGATTTTGTCTCCGACTGTCGCGTAACGATGGTGAGTACCGCCAAGGACGCGGATGCAAAGAACTTCCTTCGCTCCACTGTTGTCGGCCACCTGTAAACGTGATTCTTGCTGTATCATTGCTATTTTGCTTTTTCTATTATTTCAATCATTCTCCAATTCTTTGTCTTGCTCAACGGACGGGTTTCCATAATGCGGACTTTGTCGCCCTCATTACACTCGTTCTTTGCGTCTTCGGCAACGAATTTTGTGGTATTCTTTACGAACTTGCCGTAAATAGGATGCATCTTTTTTCGCGCTACCGCAACGATGATGGTCTTGTCCATCTTGTTGCTGACCACTGTTCCTACTCTTTCCTTACGAAGATTTCTTTCCATAGGACTTTTGTTTACTTCTGTTCTTTTTCTTTGTCAGCCAAAATAGTGATCATACGAGCAATATCCTGTCTGCTTTTCTTAAACTTCGACGTATCCTCTAACGGAGAGATAGCGTGATTAATCTTCATAGTCTCAAGATTGTTTTTCTCAACCTCGATGCGATCCCGTAAATCTGCTACGGACATCTCGCGAATTTCTGAAATTTTCATTTTCTCTACTCCATTAAATTATTCCACATAATCCCTGCGAACGACGAACTTCGTCGCGATCGGGAGTTTGTTAGCTGCGAGACGCATTGCCTCTTTCGCTACCGCGAGGGACACGCCCTCGGCCTCGATAAGGATACGGCCCGGAGTTACCGGAGCTACGAATCCGCAAGGATCGCCCTTACCTTTACCCATACGAGTGTCAAGCGGCTTTTTTGTGAACGGCTTAACAGGGAAAACCCTGATCCAAACCTGACCTTCACGATTCATATAACGTGAAACAGCCTGACGGGCAGCCTCCAACTGCTGTGCGGTGAGCCAGCAATTCTCAAGGGTCTTCAAACCGAATGAACCGAATGCAATCTGATTACCTCTGTGGGAGTTACCCTTCATACGGTTTTTCTGTTCCCTTCTATACTTTGTTTTCTTAGGTTGTAACATTGCTGTATTACTTTAAAATATTCCTAATTTTCCCTAATTAATTGAGTGTAAGTGATTTAACTATTTCAACTCTCAATTTTGGGACTGCAAAGATAGCTAAAATTTTTGTAATTCAAACACTTTTTGAAAAAATATTTATTTTTTTCGACCAAGAAATTATTGAATGACTTCTTTAATAATCAAGGAATTACGCATAGTACCAAAAAGATTTTCACAACATTTTGGACAATGAGTAAGAATCGCTAAAGAGACATAAGAAAAGCGGCAATTTGGACATTAGTGTGTTTTTTTGCAGTATATTTGCCGGTCATTTGAAATGAGGACGAAAACGAGCATATTCCATAGTCTTGCGCCGGCGGCCTGCTGTCTGGCGGCAATTCTCGTCAGCACAGCCCTTGGCGCTCAAGAGAAAGGTTTCAGATCGCTGCTCAGGGGCAGGACCTCCATCGAAAGAGGCAACCCGCAGCCTAAGCCTCCCGCGAAGCCGGTGAAAAAAGCCATATATATGAATTACGAGATTGTGGACAACGACACCGTCTATCTGGACTATATACAGCCGACTTGGATTTTCGCCAAGAGTAGCGGGAAAACCAGCCGAGACTGGCGCCGTTACTACAAATTGGTGTACAATTTCAACAAAGTCTATCCTTACGCCCTGATCGCCCGCAAACTTGTCATTCAGGCGGACAGCACCATAACGGTCAACAATTTCAGCCGCTCCGAAAAGGACCGTTACGTCAAGGCTATGCAGAAGGAACTGATGGGAGCGTTCGAGACTCCGCTCAAGCACATGTCCATAACCCAGGGCGTGCTTCTGGTCAAACTGGTGGACAGAGAGGTCGGAAAGTCGGCTTACTACATAATCAAGGACTACAAAAGCGGCATCGCCGCCGGATTCTGGCAGGGAATCGCCAAACTGTTCGGCAACAATCTCAAGAACGGCTATGACCCGAAAGGTGCAGAGAAGCCTGTGGAAGAGCTGATCAAAAAATGGGATAACGGAACGTTCAGAGACTTTTACTACTCCATATTCTGGGAGTATCCCCCGGTGGTCAAATTACCGTCGAAGTACAAATAATCGGCTCCTCTCATCCAGTCTTTGAGTACGTGAAACTCCGCTCCGGTGGGGAGGGTGAGATCCACTTTCACGTGATAATGTCCGAATATGAAATAGTCCACATGCCGTTTCGAGGAAGTGGAGACGGCGAATTTGTAGAGAGGCTCATCCTTCCCTTTGAACTGATAGTCCATACTCTTGGCCAGACGGCTGCCTTTCGACCAGCCCTTTCCGATTCTAAACGCAATCCACGGATGCAGAAGGCTGAAAATTGACTGGAAGAACTTGCTGCGGAACGCAGAGCGCATAAGTTTGTAGGAAAATCTGCCCGGACCGAGACCGTCGCCGTGGCCGAGGCAGAAGACTTTCCCTCCGAGGGTCAGGAAATACGGCTGTTGAAGAATTTCTATTCCCATAGACTGGAAATAGCGGTAGCACCAGATGTCGTGATTGCCTTGAAAGAAATAGACCCTCACTCCGGCCTCCATCAGATCCATCAGTGCGGCAAACACCCTCACATAGCCTTTCGGGACCACGTCGTGGTACTCATACCAGAAATCCCAGATGTCTCCAAGCAGGTAAAGAGCCTGCGTCCTGTCTTTAGGTATTGAGTTCAGGAAATCGACGAAACGTTTTTCTCGTGCGTGAGGATCTTTTACATTGAGGCCCAAGTGGACATCGGAAACGAAATATGTCAGTGTTCTGTCCCCCATCCTCTACAAGAAAATCAGGATCAGAAGGGCGACAATCAGACAGTAGAGTGCGAACCAGACGAGTTTCGCCTTCTTAACTATGGCTATCATCACTTTGCAGGCGAAAAGGCCTGCGAGGAAGGCGGAAAGAAATCCGAGGATCATACTGACGGCGCTTATGGAGCCACCGAAAGGCGCTCCGCCCGAGACACCCTCAATTACCGACAGGAGCTGCTCGCCCATTATAGGTATAAGGACCATAAGGAAGGAGAATTGTGCGATCACTTCTCTCTTGACTCCGCAGATCAGACCCGTCGCTATCGTGGTGCCGGAACGGGAAAGCCCAGGGGCCACTGCGAAAGCCTGACCGATGCCGACCGCGAAAGCCTGCCAATAGGATATGCCGTTGCGATAATTATTCGTAAAGACCGATTCCGACACTTTCTTCTTACCCATAGAGGACATATCCGCAAAATATAGGAGCATTGCCGTTATTATCAGACAGATGGCCACCGTAAACAGATTGTCTCCGAATAGGCTTTCAACCTTGTCTTTGAAAAGCAGTCCGACAACGGCCACAGGAATCATCGAGACAAAAATCTTGAAAATGTAGTCGGTCTCATCGTTGTAGCGGAATTTGAAAAGACCGGCAATCAAAGAGCAGATCGGTTTCCAGAACACCACGATGGTGCTCAAGACTGTTGCCAGATGCACCAGAACTGTGAAATCCAGAAAATGCGCCGTGTCCACCCCGAAGAGTTCTTTGAAAATCATAAGATGCCCGCTGCTGCTGACAGGCAAAAATTCGGTCAGTCCCTGGACAAGGCCCAGCAGTATCGATTGCCACCAATCCATAATATACTATCTATTTGTCGTTGGTCTCACTTTCAGACTGAGACTCGTCTTCACCCTTTTTCGGTTCGCGCATTATGGCGATCACCTCAATTATGACCCCGCATATAATCACAAGCGGAGCGGCCACGAGCCGACGGAAATCGAACATAGCCTCACTGAAGACCTGAGGGTCTTTGCTTCCTCCCCCTATCATCAGAATGTAGCCGGCCACCATTACGAGGAAACCGATAATCAGTAACTTAAGCCCTTTTCGGGTGATTGCGAATTTTTTGTCCATATCTTTAATAATACAATTCATCTTTGCTCAGCGAGACAAGCTTGTTGACTACTATATAGGTACTGAGCAGGCAAATGGCGATTCCGGTGAAAATCACTATGCCCATAACTAAAAACAAGAGATTCAAATGGAATATCTCGAATAGCTGAGTAAACTCCGATCTGACGAAGAACAGGATTCCAACCAGCATAAGGATGGCTATGAGAGCGGACAGAAGTCCCTGGAACACAGACTGAGCCAGGAACGGGGCGCGAATGAAGGAGCGGGTGGCCCCTACCAGCTGCATGGTGTGGATCGTAAAGCGCTTTGAAAAGACATTGAGCCTGACAGTGTTGTTGATCAGCACGAAGGAAATGAACAGCAGCAGAGCGATTAGTATCCCTATAACCAATGAGAATTTTCTAAGATTGGCGTTCAGGGCATCAACCAGAGACTGCTGGTACACGACCTCGTCCACCAAAGGTGAGGCGGTGATTTTTTTCTTCACGACATTCAGACTATCAGCTGACACGTAGCCCGCGTCAAGGGTGAGATCTATAGAAATAGGGATGGGGGATGTCTCGAAAACGCTGAGGAAATCATCCCCGAGCATGTCTTTCATCTCGTTCTCCCCTTCTTCCTTGGAGATGAATTCGGTGCCGTGAATGAAGGGCATCTTGCCGAGAAGCGCCTCGAATTCCTTGGCGTCCTTGTCTGAGACTTCCTGCTTGAGAAGCACTGAGACGCGCATATTTTCCTTGAAATAGTCGGCCACGCTCTTGGCGTTGACAAGGATGAGGCTTGCCACTCCGACAAGCAGAAGCACGAGGCTTATGCTAATCACAGTCGACAGATAGGCGTTAGCCAACCGGCGGCGAATAATTTTGTTCTCTCCTTTGGACATAGTGCGCAATTAAGCAAATTGAATCCAAAGATAGTCAAAACTCTAATTATCGGAAAAAAATTATTATCTTTGTAAGAATAAAAGTAATTCTAATATGGGAAATTCAGTAAAAAAGGCACTATTCGTAAATTCAGAGATATTCCCATACCTTCCTGAAACGGAAATTTCGAAGATTGGCCGAATGCTACCGCAAGGAATGCAGGAAAGAAAAGTCGAGATACGTTCGTTTATGCCCAGATACGGATGTGTCAACGAAAGGAAAAACCAATTGCACGAAGTGATCCGCCTTTCGGGAATCAACATCATCATTAATGATGTTGACAGGCCTCTGATCATCAAAGTGGCTTCGATTCCCGTAGCCAGACTTCAGGTGTACTTCATTGACAATGAGGATTACTTCAGGCGCAAGCAAATTTCTTTCGACAACAACGGCGCCTTTTTTCCGGACAACGACGAGAGAGCGGTGTTCTTCACCAGAGGAGTGCTTGAGACCGTGAAGAAGCTAAGATGGGCTCCCGACATAATCCATTGTCAGGGATGGATTTCCCACCTGCTGCCCCTTTATTTAAAAAAAGCCTACAAAGACGATCCGATCTTCTCTAACAGCAAAATAGTTATTTCACTGTACAACGACATCAGCACCGAGAAATTCTCTCCGGACTTCAAGAAAAGCGTTCTCTACGGGAACATAACCGAATCAGACGTTAAAGTCCTGTCTCAGTCTAATGGCATAAATCTTGCTAAACTTGCTGCTCAGTATTCAGACGGCATAATTTACGGTGCCGGAGACGTCAATCCCGAAATAACTGCCTATTGTGAAAGTTTGGGACGGCCGATTCTTCCTTTCAACAGGGAATCGCTAACCGACGGGAAGTACATTGACGAGTACAAAAGTTTTTATGATCAATTGTAAAAGATGAATCTTAGAAAATTCCGCGGGGCCTTGCCCCTGATTATGACAGTTGCGTCAGCGCTCGCCTTCGCATCTTGCATTTACAACGACGAGAATCTGGGCGAAAGTCTGGTGCCTGACAATCAGAAATACGACATCTACACGGCGGAGTTCCCGTTGGAAAACGTGAAGATGGAAATGGCGGACAGCCTTTCAGGCTATTCCGACTCAAGGATTTCAATAGGAGCCATCAGAGACGGGGATTACGGCCTCACCACCAGAGCCACAGCGTTCTCTCTGGTGCCGGTGAACGACACTCTGGATTTCGGCAAGAACGCAAAATTCAGAAGGTTCCACTTCTCAGCTTTGGCTGATTCGGTGTCAGTGAAAGACGAGAACCAGAGGTATATTCTTCAGAACATTTATGTGTACGAGCTTCAGAAGGCTTTAGACCTTGACAATTACAACATCAACGGCGCGGCGAGCCACAATGGGGAGCTGATCACTAAGGGGGTTCCGGTGTACAACGGTTCAAGCGACTCCCTCTCATTCGACTTCTCAAAGGCTTTCGGAGAAAAGTATATGAAGATTCTAAACGCTGATCTTGATTCCATCAACCATTTCACGGAGAAATTCCCGGGCATCTACATCTGCACGAATGATCCCGTGGGCGAAGGCGGAAGACTTAATTTCTTCGAATTGGGCTTAGGCTACAATTCATCTTACTATTACATCACCTCCAACTATGCGGAATTGAGTTTCACGGCTGATTACGGAACAAGAACGGCTGTGGACACCTCTTTCCTCTTCTATTTCGGACCTACCTCAAGGACCAACATATCCAAGTACATATCAAGTTCGTCGACCATCCCTCAGTACGGCTACAATATGGCCGGCCACGAGACCCGCTCCAAGGTCGGGGATGCCACGGACAAGATTTTCGTCGAGGGCGGCGGCGGTCTGAAACCGGTGTTCTCCGCGAAAGAGATAAGAGAGAAACTCAGGGGCGAGATCTCTAAACACGGCAATCCTGACAAGGCAATCATCAACAAAGCCACCATCAAGATGACATTCGAGTTTCCTTCCGACTACACGACTATGTACGAGTTTCCTCAGGTCCTCAGCCCGACTTGCAGAATCAAACAGAGCAGCGGCGCTCTGGCATTCGCCAGCATCACGGACTCAAGCGACAGCAACGAGGACGAGGGAGACATCAACAGGTCTCTTTGCGACTATGCCCCCGACGTGAGTTTCCACGTTCAGGAATTGATCGAGCTTCCGGACACGACTTCGGATTACAGCGATTATGACGTGTGGATGCTGATTCTCGCTGCTGTCGAAGACGATGACAGCAGCAGTTCGAGCGACTACAGCAGCAGCTATTACAACAGCTACTACAACAGTCTTTACAACTCAAGCTATTACAATGGTTACGGCAGCGGCTATGGCTACAGCGACTACTACGGCTACAACAACTACTACAACAATTACTACAACTACTACGACTACCCGTCCTACTACTCCTCATCGTCTTCTACGACGAGTTCTGTGGAACTGGACAAGTACAGGTACTACAATTGTGCGTTGAACGGTCCTAAGGCTGATTCAGGAAAGGCGCCGAAGCTTGTGGTCACATACGCATTGCCTAAGAGCGACAAATAGAGTTTGAAAGAAACAGAACACTAAAAAGGCGGGTCCCGAATCGGAACCCGCCTTTTGCTTTCTTATAAAAGAAACAAGTCTAAAACTTATTCACTTTTAGCGGCAAGTTTCTCTTTAACCTTGTCAACGGCATCCTTTACGGTTGTTATTCCGCTTGTTTCCTCATCAGGAATCTTGATTCCGAAAACTCTTTCAAACTCCATAAGAAGCTCGACTGTGTCCAATGAATCAGCGCCAAGGTCATTTGTGAAATTAGCGGCCTCTGTGACCTCTGATTCCTCAACACCAAGTTTATCAACAATGATTTCTTTTACTTTCTTTACGATTTCTTCGTCAGTCATCATAACAATAATATTTTAGTTTATGTTTAATTAATACACAATCAAGTAATACGGACGACAAAGTAAATAAAAAAAAGTGAGAAATGAAAATTTAGTGTCAAAAAGGTCTACTAATCATTCCGTTTTACTGAGATTGTTCCAGATTCTGAACCCGTTAATTGAATTTAATAGATAACAGATCCACATCACGAGCATCAGAGAGGCGTGAGGTTTCCCTTCCATCAGGAAGACTGTCCAGATCACCACGTCCACAAGATTGGCGATGTTCCAGAGAATCCACTGGTCCATAAATGCGAAGGTCATCAGTATCTGAGCGATTATGCTTAGCACTGTCACTGCGGAGTCAAGCATCGAGGCGTCGGATCCTACCCATCTGAGCACCAGATTGGCCAGAACAATGAGCGCGGCGCTTCCCGCAAGCATAAGGATACGCTGCGTCCAGGTCAGTTTGCGGGCCTTGACTATGGCCGTGTCCCCTTCTTTCGAGACCACTGCCTTGGCTCCCCTTCTGTGCCATTGCCAGAAACCTATTACCTGCATAGGCAGGTAGAAGAACGCGTGAAGTGCGAACTGTCCGTACAATTCGCTTTTGTAATTGATCAGAGCCGCCAGACAGACCTGCAACAGGCCAACAAGAAAGGTCCAGATGTTGCCGGTTGCCGAAAGAACGCAGCAAATCACTCCGAGAAGAGTGACTGAAGTGCCGAGGAAGTCAATTTTCCTCTCAACCAGACTGTACCAGATGTTGGCAACCACCATTACGGTCACCAGAAACACATAGAACCACGTGTTGAACTTATGCTCATTCAGTTTCATTAGTAATAGAATTATGGATTCTGGCAGCCAGCGCTGCGCCTACTATTGTTGACAACTCTTCGATTGACGCCTCAGAGATCCTCTTGACGCTGCCGAATCGCATCAGAA
>JBAYFJ010000081.1:0-9010 GCA_041667245.1 Bacteroidales bacterium
ATCCTAATTGTGAACCTGCTGTGAGGCAGACCTTTGGAGCCGTCTTTGGGGTCTTCCTTTGAGTCATCCCCGGAGCAGGAATCATTATCCTTGACCACAGTCACCTGATTGTCGACAAGAATAGGCTTGAACTCGCTTTCCCACTGGATGTTCCAGTTTTGGAAAGGAATCAGCGCAACCGAAAAAGAATCGACGAAATCAAGCCCGGAAAGCACGACCTTCAGATCCCCCTGGTTGAACAAATCCTTGCTGATGTAGCATTTGAGCAAAGGAGCCTCAATTACAAAAGAAGAGAACGGCAAATCCGCAATTTCGGCTTCCGCAATCTCGGCATTTTCTTGTGAAAAAGGAGATAGCCTAACGCTGACCTCTATGTAATCCAAACTATTCATTTTTAATAATCATCGGATATTTATTGACGAGCCTCCCGGCTGCTCTCGGCAAGGGAGAGACTTTTTTCCTCTGCCCCCTGACTGAGGGCGCCGAGTTTGTTTTTGCGCGCGGCGCGCCTGTCTTTGCGAGTCTGACGTCTCTTCTCAATCTCCTGTTTGCGCGCGGACCGCTTTTCAGCGACGGAGTCCCTCTTGTCCATACTCTTGTCGAACAACTTCTGCAGCTTGCCGTTAGTGGTGTCCGAATCTAACTCGGAATCCTGATTGCCCGAGGTAGCCGTTCGGCTCAAAGAATCGATCCTCGCGCTCAGAGTTGAATCCATCGGATGATCATAAGCGTTGGAGAGAGAATCCATCTGCTTCATCTGCCTCGAGCCCAGAGTGTCAGTCATAATGTCAGGATTAAATCCGACATCGGCCTTCTTCTTGTCAATCTTACCTTTAGCCTCGCTGTTCTCCTGAAGAGCCAATTCTACGCCCTTGTTGAAAATGTTGTGAATCGAAGACACCAGATTCCTTCTTAAGGTGTCAATCTCCGCAGTGAACACAGGCACGTTAGTGTTCTTGTACTTGGCTTTTCCGATTCTGTATTTCCAGTCATCGAAATTGCCGAACAGATTGATTCCGAAACGGAACGGAACAGGAGACTTCAGAACGGAGATATGGTATTTGAACGACTGGTCGAAATTCTGTTTGCCGCTCATCGCAAGCACGTAGCGGTCAATCTTCAGAACAAAAGGGAAAATCTCCAAGGTGCTGTTGTCAATCAGCCCGTTGACCTTCATATCCTCAATATAACCGACATCTTTATTCTTGAACATAAGCACTTTGCCCAGTTTTTTGAAAGCCCCCGACTCATCCACGGACAGTTTCCTGCCCCCGATCTGCATAACCCCACTGATCGAATTTGGAACAAAATTCATATTGGTGTCCAGAGCGCTGGTCGCGGCCATCTCGCAATCCAGATTACCTTTGAAAGACTTTAGCATAGGCATAATGCTGTCCACGGCAGGGAACAGCTGAATTACCTTGTCCGCGGTTATGTCCACCATATTCAGGTCAAAGCCTCCTTTGATGTCAGACTTGGTCTTCGTCGAATAGAAACCTTCGAAATAGATGTCGCCCATATTGGAAGTCGCAATCGTGTTAGTGATCTGCATACACCTTTCCTTCATGGCGAGGTCTGCCGCCAGCCAGTTGATTTCCAGATCCGAGTAGTCAATCTCATTGGCCTGCAGCGAGACGTCGGCAATAAGATTGGCAGGCACAATAATCATAGAATAAGTCGAATCTGTCTGAGTGTCTTCAGCTGCGGCGGTCACCTTGCTGAGGTACTCGCTGTCGTTGACGCTCTCGTCCAGAGCCGCGTCAGAACCCGTTTCGACGAATTGAGAGCCCTTTTTGTAGGCGATTAGAAGCTCGTTGGCGTCAATCTTGTTCGACTTGATGTCCAAAGTAAGTTTGAGAAGGCCTCTTGAAATGAGAGCCCTGCGCAATCCTGTCAGAGATCCCGAAGCGGACACGTCTGACCCGCCGGATTTGAGTGTGAAATTGCTCAAGTCAATCCTGTCGTTTGTGAAAGTGCCCGTAATCTGTGAAAATTCGTTCTTGATAGGGAAATACGGAGTTATGTAGACCCCTTCATCGACGGACAACTTGCCGTTCAGATCCCATTCCCTTATGTACTTTGCCATTGACTCGTCAAGTCTGATGTTGATGTCCTGCTTCTCGAAATCCTTCTCGGAAAGAAAATCAGGCATCGGCCTCGAAGCGAACCGGCGCCGCATCTCAAAGTGCAGAAGCGAATCCCTTTGAATGCCTGGATATACTCTCTGCAGCGAGTCGAGGAAATGCTTTTTTCTCTGAGTCCTAATGAAAGTGTTCATCCTCGCCGTGGCCGACAGATGGACATTCTTGAAGCCCAGACGGTTGACCCCTTCCCGTGCGAACACCCTTTCGTTGTCGCTTGAGAATGACAGTACCGGCACCTTCGTCGATTTCTGCTTTTCTTTCGCAATACTGAAAGTGTTGGAAGTGTTCATCAAGCCCACGAACAGAGAATCCTCTCCCATAAGGCCGAGTCGAAGAGCGGAAATCTTTCCGATGAAAGGATGCTCAGTCCTGTGCCCGTCATCGGAAAAAGAATGTACGGCATCCTCACCGGTGAACTTCAGCCCGCGCCCTTTTACGAAAGTGCTTTCCTTGTATCTGACATCAATGCTGTCAATGAGAGCGGAAAGTGCGAGACGGTTGTCTGCTTTCTTTCCGAGAGTCACGTGAGTCTTGTTGACAAATGCGGAAATGCTGTCTTCGAAACTCCTTATGACGAGAGAATCGCATTTGGCGCTTCCTGAGAGATCCGCCCCGGAGAAATTGAAAAGAGTCATCTGAGACTGGCGTATATGGCCTCGAACATTGGCCCTTACCCCGCCGTGCACATAGTAGGAAGAGTCGGCCAGTGCTTTCACCAGAGTGTCCAGCGACACGGAAGCGTCTGCGTCCACTCCGTAGACGGGATCATCGGCGAGAAGATCAGAGGCGTCTGCATCGAGCTTAAGTGAAAGGCCGTCCAGACGGAGATAACTGTCGGATATGTCCGCATTCAACTTGCCGTCTTTGCTTGAATATGCCTTCGCAAGCAACTTGACAGATCCTTCCTTGTCAAATCCCTTGTACGAAATCTTGGATGCTGGAATGGAAAGCACGGCATTAAGTGACGGAATAGAACCGGTGTGAGGACTGTAATAACCATCACATTCGGCGTTCAGATTAATGACTGCTTCCGTCTTAATCTTGTCAGCCCCATGGAAGAAGGAATTGGCTGCGAAATCAATGACATTGCTGACAGGGCAGGCGTCTATGCCAAGTTTTGCCTTGACGAATGTGCTGTCATCGTAGAGAATGACTTTGCCCTCGCCGTTGAAAGGGATTGAAGCGATGTCGGCCTTGAAATCCTTCAGCTCGATTTCGGGATATTTGGACTTAGGGAAATCAAGTTTCCCGCTCATATCAAGAGGAATGACAATTCTACCATAACCCTTTAGCCCCAGATATGTCTTTGCGGAAGCTTTGAAAGCCATATTCTTGTCCATCTGCTCTTTGATGTGCAGCCCGTCAAGGAACAAGGCTACGGTGTCGGAAGGAAGTCTTCCCGCGACGAGCATACTGTCCAGCTTCAGGCCAATCCTGTTGGTCTTGAGATTTCTGACTGCGATTTTCCCGTTGAACAGCAGCCTTTTGAGGCTCACGGTTCCGTACACGGTGTCTGTCTGATTGGTGAACACGATCCAAGGCTGTCCGGTGAGGCTGACTTTTTTCAGGACGAGATTCGGGATGCCGCTTTCCTCGGAAGTCGAGTCTGCATCCGATGAATCGGAGCCGAATTTGAAAATGTCCCAGTTCGCCGCCGTGGAATCATAGTAATGAGTGAAGACCCTCGGCTTGTCGATGCCGGCGTTGCGAATCTGAATTTTACCCGTCATAAGCGTGACGTAATTCAGAGAAAGGGAAAACTTTCTGAAAGACGCCAGAGTGTCCTGCGCCGGATTTCTCCCTACTTTGAGCAGAACGCCGTTGATCCCCAGAGAGTCGAAAGCCGCAAATTTCTCGTGAGGATAGGTGATTGCGAAGTCGTCTATGGTGACATTCAGATTAGGGAAACTCTTGAGTACGGAAGCGGAAATCTTACCGTATCTGACATTGCCGTCTACGTACTCTTTCGCAATTTTGTCCACTATCCCCGAAAGAAGAGACGGAGTGAGCACTATCTGAAGCGCTGTCAGCAGGAAGGCCCACAGACCTAAAAAGGACAGTAGGATTATGCGCAGAACGCGGTATCTCCGATGAACGGGTTTTGTCTGATTGTCAGCCATTTTCTTAAACACTAATTTGTCAAAGCATATTCTCACAAAGATAATCAATCATTTCGGTAAGCATAAAAAAAAGATGCCAAAATAGCTTTGACATCTTTAGGATATTGTTCGTAAGAAAAGTTTTTACTGCTCTTTTTCGAGTTTCAAATGCTGAACATAGATAGCTTTGAGGTGGGAAGCTCTTTTAACTACAGACGGCTTCTCAAAATTCTTCCTCGCGCGTAACTCTCTGATAGCGCCGGTCTTTTCGAATTTTCTTTTGAATTTCTTCAGAGCTCTTTCGATGTTCTCTCCGTCCTTGATAGGAACTATAATCATAACTTTATATCACCTCCTTTTTTCTTGTGCTTTTGAAAGCGGTTGCAAAGGTAGCAATTTTATTCTTTTTCCAAAATTTTTTTGAATCTTTCCATCCCGCTTGTAGCCACGTCCTTGATGTGCACGATTCTGCCGTCCTTGACGGGGACATCGTTCGGATCAATAATATATATCGGCGCCCCGAATGAGGCGTATCTGTAGAGCCCCGCGGCAGGGTACACCTGAAGAGAGGTCCCGACTATAAGCAATATGTCCGCAGCCGAAACTATGTCAGCCGCCTGCTCGATTTTTGGCACCGCCTCTCCGAAGAAAACGATATGAGGCCTGAGCTGGTGGCCGTTGGGAGCCTTGTCCCCGAGATTGACGTCGGTGTAGCCGACGTCGAACACGGTCTTTTCCGAGAATCCGTCCTCGTCATTGTAGCAATTCTCCGGTCTCACCTTGGTCAGCTCGCCGTGAAGATGGATGACCTTGGTGCTTCCTGCCCTCTCGTGGAGATTGTCCACGTTCTGAGTGATCACCGTGACATCGTAATTCTTCTCAAGTTCCGCTATTGCGACGTGAGCCGCATTCGGTTTCGCATCAGCAAGCTGCTTGCGTTCCATATTATAGAAATCCAGAACGAGTTTCCGGTTTCTGTACCATCCGTCAATCGACGCCACGTCATTCACATCGTATTTGTCCCATAGACCTCCGTTGTCCCTGAATGTGCTCAATCCGCTTTCAGCGCTGACGCCGGAGCCTGTGAGCACTGCTATTTTCTTCCTCATAATAATTGTTTTTTCTCGAAGTAATATTTCCCGACCCAGTACTCGAACAACGGGTCGATTACCATAGGCTTGTCGTTCTCGTTGAAGGTCACTATCTCTTTCTTGACAAGCGCGTCCTTCAGCCTTTTCACATTGGCCGACGAATTGAGATTGTACTTGCTTATCACATCGGATGCGCTGAATTTAGTGTATTCGTCCAGAATCGCCTTAAGCAGACTGACCTGAAATGTGGTCAGATCGTTCATCATTGCCTTGAAACGAGGCTCGTTGGCTACTATAAGGATGTCAAGCGCATCCATAAGAGTGCTCTCGACGATGTAGCCTTTCGACAGGTAATCACAGATGGAGGCGAAACTGTTGATGTACCACATATTGTTGCGGAAGAGTTTGCAGACTCCCATCAGCAGGCCTCTTTCAATCACTTTCCCGTTTGCCATAAATCCTTTCATAATGTGGTCTATGATGAGTTTGTCATCGACCATAGACAGAGGTACGTGCTCAACGACTCTGAAGAAATACTTCCTCACCTCGAAGATGTACTTCATAGCGTTGAGCATCGAGCCGCAGAAAATGTAAGAGAAATTCCGCTCTCCTTCCTCAATCGCCTCTGAGATGCACTTGGACATAATCCTAAGCACCGTGTCCCCGTCCTCGGTGAGGTTGATGTTCTGGAACTCGTTGATGATGAAGATAATCCTTTCGCCGAATCTCTTCGATAGCTTGTATGGAAGGCGCATCATCGCGGTGATGTCCTCCTTTGTCCATTCCCCTTGCATAGAGACTATCTCGCCGGTGTCGGAGTATTTTCGGGCATCGAAGCGGAAAGAGGAATCCGGCAGATCCTCACTGATGATTCTTTCGAATTCATCGGGTCTGGAGGCTACGGCCTTCAGAAGCGCGGACCCAAAACCGCAGAGGAACTCGCTGACCTCCCGAATGTTGAACACTGAGAACTCGCACACCGAGGACTGGCTTCCTGAGATTTTCATATTGAAGATAGACTGCTGAATGACGGATCTCTTGCCGGATTTAGGTGGCTCGTAGATTGCGATGTTCTCCCCTTGGGACAGAAGATTGCAGATTGTGTTGCAGTCGAGCGTGCGTCCGATGAAATCCTTTCTCGTCACATATTTGTCGCAGATGAATGGAGTGTCCATATCTTTATCTTGAGTAATTGTTTAGAAAGCAAATTTAACAAAATTATTTGGCTGTTTGATATAAATATCCTATTTTTGCAGTCTTAAAAAATCAAATGGCCGCTTGAGCTTGTTGAAAGTGCCGTCGATGTGACGGACGCTTACGGTCGGAACTTTTAAATAAGTTTATTTATATGTACGCAATTGTTGATATCGCGGGCCAGCAATTTAAGGTAGAAGCTGGCAAAGAGATCTTTGTCAACCGTCTCAAGGCTGCCAAAGGCGAGGCTGTGGAGTTCGACAAAGTACTGCTTCTTGACAATGAGGGGACAGTAAAGATCGGCTCACCTTATGTGGACGGCGTGAAAGTCAAAGCCACTGTTATGGATGATGATGCTAAGGCAGACAAAGTCCTTGTGTTCAAAAAGATTCGTCGTAAGGGTTTCCAGAAACTGAACGGTCACCGTCAGAAACTGTCCAAAATCCAAATCAACGAAATCGCTTAATTTTTAGGAGGAAATAATTATGGCACATAAGAAAGGTCAAAGTAGTTCAAAGAACGGTCGTGAATCGCACAGTAAACGTCTCGGACTGAAGAAGTTCGGAGGAGAAGTAGTTAAAGCCGGCAACATTATCGTCCGTCAGAGAGGCACAGTCCACAACCCGGGACAGAATGTCGGAATCGGCAAGGATCACACACTTTACGCCCTTATCGACGGAAAGGTGGAGTTTTACAGAAAAGCAGAAGACAAATCATTTGTGAAGATAGTTCCGCTTGAGAACTAAAGCTCGAAGGTTTGTTTGAACAGATAGAGAGGACTTGTACTTCGGGTGAATTGCAAGCCCTCTTTTGTTTTGCGGAAAATTAATCAATTAAGATATGCTTACACTTAAATTACTTCGCGACGATCCGGAATTCGTGATCAGGAAGTTGGCAGTCAAGAATTTTGACGCCAAAGAAATAGTGAAGAATATTCTTGATCTCGATGCTCGCAGAAGGGCGGTGCAGACCAAGAACGATGATCTTCTCTCCACTCAGAAGCAGAAAGCCGCCGTTATCGGAGGCCTTATGAAGCAGGGGAAGAAGGAAGAGGCGGAAGAGGCCAAGAAAGAAGTCGCATCAATGAAGGAGCAGTCGGCTGAACTTCAGGCCGAGGCGCTTCAGGTGGACAAAGATCTTCAGGCCAATCTGGTTTTGCTGCCGAACATCCCTTGTGATCTGGTGGTCCCGGGCAAAGGCGCGGAAGACAATCAGGTCGTCAAGATGGGAGGTCAGGATCCTAATCTTCCCGCTGACGCTCTCCCACATTGGGAATTGGCTAAGAAATATGACATCATAGATTTCGATCTCGGCGTGAAACTCACCGGAGCGGGCTTCCCTGTCTACAAAGGCAAGGGCGCGAAACTTCAGAGGGCTCTGATCAATTTCTTCCTCGACATCAACACCGCAGCGGGCTACAAAGAAGTTGAGCCACCTGTAATGGTGAATGCGGCTTCCGGTTTCGGAACAGGCCAGCTGCCTGACAAAGAGGCCCAGATGTACTATGTCGGTCTGGACGACTTCTATCTCGTGCCTACGGCTGAGGTTCCTGTCACGAACATCTACAGAGACGAGATTCTCGGCAACAACGATTTCCCTGTCAAAATGACAGCCTACACGCCTTGTTTCCGTCGTGAGGCGGGTTCTTACGGCAAAGACGTCAGAGGATTGAACAGACTTCATCAGTTCGACAAAGTGGAGATTGTGAGACTTGAGAAACCTGAGAATTCATACGCCGCTCTGGACGAGATGATCTCGCACGTGGAGGGAATAGTCAACAAACTCGGCCTTCGCTACAGAATTCTTCGTCTTTGCGGAGGGGATTTGAGCTTTACTTCCGCTATCACCTACGACTTCGAACTTTGGTCAGCGGCTCAGAAGAGATGGTTGGAAATCTCCTCAGTGTCCAATTTCGAGACTTATCAGGCCAACCGTCTGCATCTTAGATATAGGGATTCGGATGGAAAGACACAGCTTTGTCACACTCTGAACGGAAGCTCTTTGGCATTGCCGCGTGTGGTTGCCGCTCTTTTGGAGGACAATCAGAAAGCGGACAGAATCGTGATTCCTGAGGCCCTCAGACCTTACACAGGATTCGATTACATAGACTGATGACTGCGGAAAGAGTCATTTTGGGAATAGACCCCGGAACCAATGTGCTTGGCTTCGGGGTCATTCGTATAAACAAGTCAGGCCCTGAGTATCTGGATATGGGCGTGATAGATCTTCGCAAGGAGAAAAGCCCTTACGACAAACTTCGCAGGATTTTCTCCGAAGTCGGGGCCGTGTGCGACAAATTCAATCCGGACGATGTGGCGATTGAGTCTCCGTTCTACGGCAAGAACGCTCAGGTCATATTGAAACTCGGGAGAGCGCAGGGCGCGGCGATAACAGCCGCCTCGATCAGAAATATCCCCGTTTACGAATATGCCCCGAGGAAGGCGAAAGTGGCAATCACCGGTAACGGGGCAGCCTCGAAAGA
>JBAYFJ010000082.1:0-9005 GCA_041667245.1 Bacteroidales bacterium
CGCTTCGCCTGAACATCTACAGAAGTGTTCCGACAAGTTGAATGTGCTTCTTATGCAGAGGGAGGATCTTACCAAGTCAATTGACGAGCTGCTTGAGGATTTCGCTTCGGGGAAGAAGGTTATGAAGGTCTACAAGCAGATGAAGATGTACAATGACCCGAGTATGAATCCGGTTCTTTACGGCAAGAAGTAATTATGAGCGGGATTCTCATACTCCGTCTGTCGGCTATCGGCGATGTGGCTATGACTGTCCACGCCGTGCGCGCGTTGAGAGCGGCGTATCCCGATCTTCCCATCACTATCGGAACAAGGGAACGGCTTTCCGGATTCTTCAATGATGTCCCGAATGTTCAGTTCTTGTACTTTCCGAAGCAGGCGGCTTTCAGGGAACTTCGTTCTTATGTCTCTGTCTCGAAGGCGTTGAAGTTTGATTATGTGGCTGATCTTCAGAGCAATCTGAGGACCGGGTACATCAGGGCTATGCTTGCTCTGAGCGGCTGCAAGACGGCTGCTTATGCGCAGAAGACAGTGGCCAAGTGGCGAATCAAAAGAAGGTTCTGCAAGAGGCTTCAACCGGTGAGGAACAATGTTCTCAGGTTCTGTGACGTGTTCGCCAAACTTGGTTTCCCTGTTCCCGATCCTAAGATTGTCAGGAAAGTCCTTCCTGTCCCGTCTTGTTTCGGCTCCAAAGAGGGGACGTGGATAGGGATTGCGCCTTTTTCCAGAAAGGAGAAGAAGATATACCCTCTTGACAGTTGTTCTGAATTGATCAGACTTGTGTCATTGAGGTTCGACAAGGTGTTCGTTTTTTCGGGTCCCGGGGAGGAGTTGAATTATTGCGAGAGTATGATGCGGCTTTATCCCAATGTGGAGACAGTGTTCGGGAGGACAGATTTAGCTGGGGAGACTGCTCTGATTTCCAATCTGGACGCGCTTGTGACTATGGATTCGGCTACAATGCACATGGCCACTCTTACGGGCGCCCCTTTTGTTGCGGTCTGGGGAGGCACTCATCCGGCCACGGGCTACTCGGCTTATGGAGCGGACTGGGATAAAAATTATGTCCAATTGGATATGCCTTGCAGACCTTGCTCTTCTTATGGCGAGGGAAATTGCCGTTTCGGGGATTTTCGCTGCCTCATGGGCATCTCGCCTGACACGATCCTCAGCAAAATAACCGCCCTCATTGGCTATGAAGCTCCTGATCCTGATTCAGGCTCAGACTCTTCCAATGGCTCTTGTGCCGCTGTCGGCTCAGTCGTTGCGCCGTCTTCTTCGGACGATCGCTCCTGCTCGGATAGTCATAACTGGCCTTCCGGTTCAAACGCAAATAGTTAATTAATGTCAACCTATTATCTACATTGTTACGATGAAAACTAATCAAGACTACAAAAACGAGGCGTTTGCCGCCTTGCACAACAATTGGTCGCCTGCTGTCGTTGCGACCATTCTCTATTGCGTCATAATCGCCGCAGTGGTTGGTCCTTCCGAAGTTAAAAGCATGCCTTACTACTTGCTGTGCGGCTCTTCCCTCGTAGGGATTTTTGCGTTAAACCCTCTTTCCGTTGGCTTTGTGAATGCCTTCAGAATGCTCGTTGACGCAAAAGACAACCGCATCACCAGAAATATGTTCGTTATCGGTTTCACAAACTGGCTTCACATCGTGTGGGTCACCTTCCTGATGAACGTCTTCTTGTTCCTTTGGGCCCTCCTTCTTGTTATCCCGGGAATCATCAAAGCGTTCTCTTATGCAATGACCCCTTTCATCATTTCAGAACATCCTGAAATGTCCGCCAACGATGCCATCGACGAAAGCCGTAGAATAATGGCAGGCCACAAATTCGACCTGTTTTATCTTTTCTTGAGTTTCATCGGCTGGTTCCTGCTCGGCCTACTGTCTTTGGGAATCGGCTTCTTCTGGATCGTTCCTTACGTCCAGGCTGCCGAAGTCGCATTCTACAACGACATCAAAGGCGGCCCTCAGCCAGCCTCCGCACAGTCAGGCCCGGCAGCCCCATCATCCACACCCGACTCTTTCGCTCCTTCCGCGGGTACACCATCTACTGATGCTCCGTCCGCTGGTGCCATTTCTGCCGCTTCCACTGCTGTCCCTTCGTCCCCGGACAGCCCGTCTGACTCCCAGTCAGGTCAGTAGCTGCTGCCGTGTCGGATGCGTCACGGATGCCATTTCGCCACAGGCGCTCCGGCAAAGTTTGACTCTGACCGCTCAGCGCACGGATAACTTTTTCCGCCCCTAACCTGCTGTTCAAAGGGGCAGATGCGGTAATAGACCTATTGTAGGAAGTCGCTATGATAAAGGAGTGATTAAAGAAGGCCGTCGGGGATGTCCATAACAACTATTTGAGCCTCCTTGTCTACAGACAAAATTAGATCTTCGTGGAAAGGAATCATTTTCGTTTCCGCCGGAGTGGCAATGTAGGCACACAGATTCCCGGGGATGTCCTCAAAATCAGTAATTGTTCCAAGTACCTTCTGATTGCGGTCCGTCACAGTCCAGCCAATCAAGTCGTCCAGAGAGTCTTCAGCATTATCTCCGCTACCGGGGGCTTCGGCGTAAATGCCTTGACCGACGATCTCTTCGGCATCAGTAAGACTCGTGATGCCGGTTATGCGAACTAAAGCCCTTGTGGAATTCCTGGGCTCGAAAGAATCAAAAAAAAACGGAACCGGCAGTCCGTCATAATAGACGAAAACCGGTTCCTTTAAATTAACATCCTGAGGATCAATGTCGAAAAAACTAATAAGCATTTCGCCATCAGTCCCGTTGGACTTGACCACCTGAGCGATCTTAAGCAAGTTTTGACGACCTGCTTCAGACATAGTTAGGCCTGAGGATTCTCTTCAGCAGTAGTCTCAGCAGGTGCTTCTGCAGGAGCTTCCGCTGCCGCAGCCTCAGCTGCTTTTGCCGCCTCTTCCGCTGCCTTAGCCTCAGCTGCCTCAGCTGCTGCCTTTCTTGCTGCCTCATCAGCCTCAGCCTTCTTCTTAGCCAAAGCCTCTGCTCTCGCCTCATTGACCTTAACCTCCGCCTCTTCAGCAGATTTGGCCTTTTCAGCGGCAGTCTTGCTCAAACCGTCAATCTTAGCATTGATCTTTGCGTCTCTCTGAGCCTTCCAAGCGGCAAATCTCTTGTCAGCCTCTTCTTTGGTGATGGCTCCTTTTGCGATGCCACCTTCAAGATGTTTCCTTAGCAGTACGCCTTCATAAGAAAGAATACGGCGAGTGACAAGGGTAAGTTCTGCTCCGACTTTCAGCCAAGCTAACGCTCTCTCATCATTGAGAACGATAGTGGCGGGGTTTGTGTTTGGATTGTAGGAGCCGAGTTGCTCGATGAAACGACCATCGCGAGGTGCGTGGGTGTCAGCCACAACAATGTGGAAGAATGCGAAATTCTTCTTTCCGTGGCGCTGTAAACGAATTTTAACAGCCATTGTGAATCTGTTTTAAAATGTTAATAATAAATACCAATGCACCCCTTCTCGAGGAATGCGGCTGCAAATCTACGAAATATTCCTGTCATTCCCGAATATTTCCGATAAACTTGACTCTAATCCCTCCGGTTCGGCATAAGGATTTGCCGGCTTCATAATAATGCGTTATTTGCGTTACGCAAATGTCACGACAGATATTCAGAAAACCACACTCTTCTCAATTCTGTTGCCCTTTAACTGCAAAAAGCGTCATTTTATTTTGGTGATTCAGGATTAATTGCTATTTTTGCAATCCCATTATGAAAATCTATTTTCGTAATGGCCCCCTGCGGATGTGGTGAAATGGTATACACGCTACTTTGAGGGGGTAGTGAGCATTGCGCTCGTGTGAGTTCGAGTCTCACCATCCGCACCAAAGGCCCCTCTCAATCATCTGATTTTGAGGGGTTTGTCTTTTCTTCAGGCGCACTGAAAATCAACTGCTTTCTAAAAATTATTCCTATCTTTGGGAAAATGTTATCGTATGGATTTCTTTCAGGCGGGATTGGAAAATATCGAAGGGATGACCGTAAGGCCGATGATGAGCTGCAAGGTCATTCATTACAAAGGGAGAGTTCTGGGATTCATCGTGGAAGATGGATTCCTGCTGGAAGACGGACCAACTGCCGGAAAACTGCTCCCGGATTGCAGTAGAAGACCTCTGTTCCCCGGATCAAAAGATTTCGTCATGATTCCGGACACGATCGGCCCCAAGTACCTGAAACAACTTGCAGACGCTCTGTACGATGACTTGCCCGTTCCGAAACCGAGAAAACCCAAAGCCAAGCCTAAGCCTAAATCCAAAGCCAATGTCAATACCGCGAGCAAGGCCGGATTCAAAGCGACAAAGGTAGGCAGCGCTGACGATCCGATTCAATCATTTAAGAAATTCTATCGTAACGAAAAGAAGAAATAACGAAAAGCGTGGTGTTTTCCGCTTGTCGATTGAATGTAAACAGTTAAATTTGTCACTGATTAACAATCAAAGATGTATCTTTCAGAATTAAAGACAGGCGAGACGGCAGTCATTGCAAAAGTCAACGGTCACGGTGGCTTCCGCAAGAGACTGATAGAAATGGGCTTTGTTGCCGGCAACAAGGTCGAAGTGATTCTAAATGCCCCGCTGAAGGACCCGATCGAGTACCAGATAATCGGCTACAAGATTTCACTAAGAAGAGAGGAAGCGCAGCAGATTGACGTCATCAGCGAGGAAGAGGCTAAGGAAGAAATAGCTTTCAGGCAATTTGACGAGCCGATAGTAGACGACAATCTTGAAGACGCTCAGAGACTTAACGAGACGATGAGAAGGCTTGCCGAAGAGCGGCACCACGTGATTAGAGTCGCGCTGGTCGGCAATCCAAATTGCGGAAAGACATCTCTTTTCAACATAGCCTCAGGAAGTCATGAACACGTGGGCAATTACAGCGGCGTGACTGTGGATGCAAAGGAAGGGCATTTTTCCTACAAGGGCTATCAGTTCACCTTGGTCGATCTGCCGGGAACATATTCCCTCTCAGCCTACAGTCCTGAAGAGCTTTATGTCAGAAAGAATCTCATTCACGCAATGCCGGACGTGGTGATCAACGTAGTGGATGCCTCCAACATAGAAAGAAATCTATACCTTACGACCCAGGTCATCGATATGAACCAGAGAGTCGTGATGGCTCTGAATATGTACGATGAGCTGGAAGCTAAGGGAGACAAGTTGGACATAAAGCAGTTAGGCTATCTTCTCGGTATGCCTATATGCCCGACGGTCAGCCGTGACGGCAGAGGAGTCAACGAACTGTTCGACACTGTCATCAAAATCTATGAGCAGAGCGACCCCAGACTTGCAAGGCACATCCACATCAATCATGGTCCTGAGATAGAAAAGAGCATACACGCGGTTCAGGATCTGATCCGCTCTAATGAGAACATCCGCACCAGATATTGCACCAGATTCCTTGCCATCAAGTACTTGGAGAACGACAGCGATGTCAGCGAACTCGTTGAGCAATTGCCCAACAGAGATGAAATCATCGCCTCAAAGGTCGCCGAACAGAAAAGAATCGACGGCCTGATGCACACGACCACCGAATCAGCCATCGTGGATGCAAAATATGCGTTCATTCAGGGTGCGTTGGCGGAGACTTACCAAGCGCACAAAGATGACAAGCCGCGGCACACGATCACTGACAAGATTGACGCTATCGTCACCGACAAATGGCTTGCGTTCCCTCTATTCATAATAGTGCTTTTCCTGATATTCGAGGCCACTTTCTTCCTTGGCAATTACCCGATGTTGTGGATTGAGTGGCTTGTGGAAAAACTCGGGGAGTTCGTGTCAATGTTTATGCAGGCAGGCTGGCTCAAGGATATGATGATTGACGGAGTCATCGGGGGCGTGGGCAGCGTTCTTGTGTTCCTTCCGAACATCCTCATACTGTACTTCTTCATATCCCTTTTGGAGGATTCCGGCTATATGTCCAGAGCCGCTTTCATCGTCGACAAGCTGATGCACAAGATCGGGCTTCACGGAAAGTCATTCATACCGATGATTATGGGATTCGGCTGCAACGTGCCGGCGATTATGGCCACGAGGACTATCGAGAACAGAAAAAGCAGACTTATCACTATGACCATCATTCCGTTTATGTCCTGTGCGGGAAGGCTGCCGGTGTTTGTGCTGATAGGAGGCGCGTTTTTCGGGATATATGCGGGAACGGTGCTGCTGGGGCTATATATGCTCGGTATAATTCTGGCGATTGTCTCCGCGAAAGTGATGAGCCGTTTCGTGAAGGATGACGACCTGCCTTTCGTTATGGAACTGCCTCCGTACAGGGTCCCGACCGGGAAGGCGATTTTCAGGCACACTTGGGAGAAAGGCAAGCAGTATCTCCAGAAGATGGCCACGACCATTCTGCTTTTTTCTATCGCTATATGGTTCCTCGGCTATTTTCCCCATCACGACAGGTTCGACACCGCGGAGCAGCAGAAGGAGCATTCTTACATCGGGTATATAGGAAAGGCGATTGAACCTGTGATGGAGCCCATCGGCTGCGACTGGAAGATGAGCATTGGACTTGTGGCTGGCATCGGAGCTAAAGAACTGGTGGTAAGTACATTGGGCGTTATGTATTCAGGAGAGGACAGCACTGTCGCCACCTACGGAAGCACACCTGAGACGACAGCCTCCTCCGGCGGTGTTTCGGATGACACTATGCTTCAGAGAGCCTTGCGAAAGAACTCAACCCCTGCCGGGGCGCTTGCGTATATGGTGTTCATATTGCTGTATTTCCCTTGCATTGCCACGTTCATTGCCATAAAGAACGAGTCCGGCGGATGGAAATGGGCCATCGGCACTTGCGTCTACACGATTTGCGTCGCCTGGGTGATAGCTTGGATAGTCTATAGGATTGCTCTGTTATTCTTGTGAGTATGATGAAAAAGATTTGGTGCCTTTTTGTTGTTTTGCTTTGCCTTTACTGCTTTGCGGCCAAAGCTCAGCAGAAATGCGTTATGAAGTACAAAGGCGTGGACAGGACTTATTATCTCTATAAGCCTGACGGCCTTTCCGAGGGTGCTCCGCTGGTTCTCGTGCTTCACGGTTACGGCGGATCCGCGGCAAAATGGAAACAGAGGATGTTCGAAGTGGCGGACGAGAACGGTTTTGCGGTTTGTTATCCGCAGGGAGAGAAAGACGCAAAGGGAAAGACTTGTTGGAACGTGGGTTATCCTTTCCAAAAAGGGTTGAGAACTGATGACGTGGGTTTTCTTTGCGCTTTGGCCAAACACTTGCAGAAGCGTGAGTCGCTTAGTCATGACAACACTTTCTGCACGGGGATGTCGAACGGAGGGGAGATGTGCTATCTTCTCGCTTTCGAAAGGCCGGATGTCTTTGCGGCTCTTGCCCCTATAGCGGGTCTGACTTTGAGCTGGATGATGAAAGATCTGAAGCCCTCTCGCTCGGTGCCTCTGATGGAGGTGCACGGAACTTCTGACGTTGTTTCCTATTGGGATGGCGATCCCGACAACAGATATGGCTGGGGCGCGTATATGAATGTGCCGATGGCTGTGGCTTTCTGGGCCGCTCAGGCCCGCTGCACTCACGAAATAGTGGAGAGACTGCCGCTTCTCGAAGGAAGAAATCAGGTCACTTTGCACAATTATATGGGCGGAGTACCTGCTTGGAAAGGGGGCCCTGAGACTCAGGTGCGGCTATATGAGGTTGCCGGAGGTAATCATAGCTGGTCTGACAAGGATATGGACACTTGCGCGGAGATCTGGAAATTCTTTAGCATATACCTTCGATAATGATAGCGCGCGACAAGATTGTCATACCTTCCGGGGAGAGGATTCTTCTGCACGCCTGTTGTGCTCCGTGCTCTTCGGCTATTGTGGAATATCTTGTGTCTCACGATGTCAGGCCTGTGATTTTCTACAGTAATTCCAACATAACCCCTCGCTCCGAATATGAAATCAGAGGCAACGAGTGTGTGCGTTATGCTTTGACGAACGGCCTTGAGATTGTCTCTGACGACTATGACCACAGGGAGTGGGGAAGAGTCGTGAATGGTCTTGAGGATGAGCCTGAAAGAGGCGCGAGGTGCTCGGAGTGTTTCAGATTTCGTCTTGAGAGGGCGGCGCGTTATGCTCATGAGCACGGTTTCGGGGTTCTCGCCACGACTTTGGCTTCTTCCCGCTGGAAGGATTTGGATCAAGTGGATGCCGCGGGGGAATATGCCTGCGGGCTGTTTCCCGATGTCACTTGGTGGGGGCAGAACTGGAGAAAGAACGGGCTTCAGGAGCGTCGCAACCAGTTAATCAGAGAGAATCATTTCTACAACCAGCTTTACTGCGGTTGTGAGTTCTCGCTTTCCGGCCGTGATCCCGATGAGTTGCGGCGAATCGCTCTTCAGCGTGAAAATCAGCAGAGGGAGCCTGAAAAGCCCATCAAGTCCGATGCAGTTCAGTCCTCTTAGGACCGATTTTTAATTTACATATCCGATAGGTCCAGACAACCCTGCTCGATTGAATATTTGTTCATCGCCTTGGTCTTCAACACTTGGACCTTAGCATCCAGAAGTTGAGGCTTGAAGTTCTTCTTCTGCCGCTTCACCTCAGCCACGAAAGCGTTCTTGTCATCTAAGGGGACGGCCACTATGTCTATCTCGTTTTGAGATCCTTTCGGCTCCCACCACGACCCGATTTCCTTGTACTTGAAACTCTCCCTCATCTTTTGCTTGAAATACAGTTCCAGCATTTTGCCTGAGTAGGTCGGATAATCATCACTTATCAACTGAGCCAAGCCTTCGTAATTTCCAAGTTCTATCAATGACCTGTTCCTTTCAATGTACCTGAACCAGAATCGTAAAAAATTATCAGACACGGCATATCTGACAGTTTGAGACCCTTCCTTTGAAAAGATGGGCCTTTGTTTCCTTATCACCTCATAGACCGTCTCCAATTTGCTCAGTTGCCCTCCGATGCTTTTTTCTCCCATAAACGCCTCAATCTGGGATTGAGTGTTTTTTC
>JBAYFJ010000083.1:0-8755 GCA_041667245.1 Bacteroidales bacterium
ATGAGATAGTCTTTGTTATGGATATGCCGGTAAAAGTGGTAGCAGCTGATCCGAGAGTGAAGGCGGATGTCGGTAAAAGAGCAGTTCAGAGGGGGCCTGTCGTTTATTGCATGGAAGAGACAGACAATCCCGAATATGATAGCGCTGTTATTGATTCATCGACTTCGTTTTCCAGTTCGTTTGAGAAAGATCTTCTCGGAGGAATAGTGTCGATTACGGCTGTCTCTGGTCAAAATAAGTTCAAATTCGTCCCATATTACGCATGGGATAATCGAGCCGCCGGGAGGATGAAAGTTTGGATAGATTATAAATAACCACATAATTAGTTTTCATAATGAAAAAAATCGCTTTGTTTATATCATTTGCGTTAGTTTTTACGCAAGTGCTTAATGCGCAGAAGTTGACTGACGTGTTTCCTGATTTTAATCAGATATCACTTCCTTTGCTGACCTATAAAGTTGGAGATCAAACATTTTCTTCTTCTGACAATAATGGGATTGTCGAGATTACTGTTACTCCTGTTGAATACGGCTTTGGAAAGAAATGTTCTATTGAATTCAAGAATGTGACGGGGGACACGATAACATTGCACAACATCGTTCCTTTTGGGGCATCTGATGAACACGTTTACATTACAGGAAAAGGCAATCACGGTTTGTCCAGAACATATCTTTTCAGACCGGGATTTTCTCCTGTTAATGTGATAGTTCCAGATAATGCATGGGAATTGGGCTTTTCCGCCGTGGAGTCTTCAGCAAATGTAGGTAAGAATCTTGCCGCATTGACAAGGCGTGATTCAAAGACAATCAACAATGGTTCTCGCTCGAGGTTTGAAACATTTCTCAATCCGGGAGGTTCGGTAAAGTATAACCTTTGGATTGACGACTACAGCGGAGCGTGGCAAGAAGGTTTGAGGCTTATGTTTCAGGAGCGTTATCTTTATGATGTAGAGCCTGGTAAGTTTGATGACACTATGCTCAAAAGGAAAGATTTGCAGTGGTTGAGATCTTGTTTCGCAATGAATCAGATGATGGCGTGGGATGAACGTTTCTATGATTACACCACAAAGAGCTATAATGTGTCCCCTTATCTTGAAAAGATCAATGAATTGATGGGCGGGTACGAAGCTTATGGCATTTGGGCTACTTGGCCTGCTTTGGGAATGGATCAAAGAAATCAGTGGGACATGTACAGAGACCTTCCTGGAGGGTATTCGGCATTACGTCAAGTTGTTGATGACTGTCATTCAAAAGGGATTAAATTCTTTTTGAGTTATAACCCGTGGGATGAAAGCACGCGTTCTGATGAAACCAAATTTGAAGGGATGACGGCAACGACGAAGGCTCTTGACGTAGACGGGTTTGTGCTTGATTGTCAAGGCAGTTCAAGCGAGCAGCTTCAATCTGCGGCCGATGTTGTGAAAAAGGGCGTAGTAATGTATAGTGAGGGTATGGCCGTGCCGAGAGATATGCAAGGGATAGTGTCCGGAAGAGTACATAATGCTTTGTATTATTGCCCAATGTTGAATCTCAACAAGTTCATTAGACCTGATTTTGCGATTTTCAGAGTGGCAGGAGAAAATGACGAGCCTATAAAACGAGAATTCAACATGTCATTTTTTAATGGGTATGGTACTGAGATCAACAGCTTTTCAGCTGGAAGATTTGAGTGGTCTGATGAGCAACTCAGATATTGGGGCAAACTTCTGTTGATCCAGAGAGAAAATAAAGATGCTTTCACCCAATTTGATTATACCCCGCTTGTGCCGACGTTTCGTGACAGCATTTATGTTAACAAATGGCCTTGCAAAGGTAAGACGATCTACACTGTCTACAATCTTTTGCCTCAGGGATTCAATGGCCCTCTATACGAAATCAGTGAAGCTCCTGAGACGCATTTCGTGGACATTTACTCTCATCAAATGTTAAATCCAGTTAAAGTTAACGGAAAGACATTTCTGCCTGTTTCAGCGGAAAGTTTTGACTGCTACTATCTTGGAACTAATAATGAGAGCACGGTGACGGCAGTCGCTCAATTCGGCAATCATCTCAAAGTCAGCAGAAATAACGATCAATTGAATGTCACTGCAGACAACGGTGATAAGATTCTTTTGTGGGCAGGTGACCCTTCTTACGCTAAAAAGCCTGTTGAGTTCGGGACATCTCATTTTAACGTGCGCTTGCTGGATTTGTTTCCAGGCTATGAAGGTAAATTCGTGATTCAATTGTTTGATGGAGCTGAGATTATTGATGAGAATGTTATCACCATTCAGCCGGGTTCAGCCAGATTGATCAGCAAGAAGCAAGTGACTGAAAAGACCGGAAAAGCTCCTGAAGGGATGGTGGTTATTCCTTCCGGGTTGTTTCGTTGCAAGGATTTCAGGACCGGGGATTCTTTCATTAAGTATCCTGAGCCTCTGGCTGATTCGACTCTTATGAAGAAATTTTATATGGACAAGTATCCTGTAACTAACAAAGAGTACAAAGAATTTCTTGATGCTTCAGGGTACGTTCCGGAGGACAAGACTAATTTCCTGAAGAATTGGGAGAATGACTCTTATCCGGAAGGGATGGGAGATTACCCAGTCGTTTATGTTACGTTAGAGGATGCTCAAGCTTATGCGAAATGGGCCGGGAAGAGGCTCCCGACTGAGATAGAGTGGCAATATGCAGCCCAAACACAAGAAGGAAACGAATGGCCTTGGAAACAGAAAACGCCTGTCAAAAGGATAGAGGATGCTATAACAGGGACATTGTCGGTTTGGAAACTTGAGGGTATTGAACCGGGCAGATGCAATTTAGGGGACGGACAATTGTATCAGGTCGGAAAATATCCGAAAGGCAAGAATCCATACGGATTGTACGACCTTGTAGGTTGTGTATGGCAGTTGACAAATGACTTATATGACAACACAACTTATAAATACATTATGGTAAGAGGAGGAAGCTACTTCTCACCGTCTTCAAGTTTCTGGTATGTTCAAGGTGGCCCTCACGAGTTGTCATTCAGGCAATACTTAATAAGGGTGTCTCCTTCGTTTGACCGAAAGTCGACAGTCGGATTCCGCTGTGTGAAAGACTCATTGTAACATTTCTGCCGTTATGTGTTAAGCCTGGGAGAGTCTTCAATTGTCATAATTAACGGTCTATTCAAATTGAACCACTTTGAACTTGATTTAGTTTGAAGGAACTCATATCCTTAGACCGTTTAATATCAGACAAATTGCTTTCGCTTTTATTATCGTGTCTGTGTTGGCATCGTCTTGTGCAAAGTACGATGATTCCACAGTAAAGGACGAACTTTAGGACCACGAGCAACGAATTGCCTCGCTTGAGACTTTGTGCTCTCGAATGAACACAAACATTACGTCTATGCAGACGAGCCTTACGGCCTATTATTACATCAAACCCTACACTTTTGAGGTCGGGGGGGGGACAATACAAATGGCAAAAAGCAGGTTGAAGATTTCGCGGATGGCCGCATTGCTAAAGAAGACATTGAGACCGGTCACGGCATTGTCATTCCGTTGAGGTATTTCGGTATGACGTATTACCGGGCTATTGCCGTAAACAATCATAACGATAATTAGGGTTTTAGGTCGCATAATTACAGTTTATTTTAAGGTTCAGACAAATCGTAAATACGTTCCCTTGGCAAGAGCAACCCCCTCAAATATAATGATAAAAGTCAGTCAAAGCAGTGAATGCTGTGGCTGACTTTAATTTCAATCAAGTGTTCGGGGACTTGGCCCCGGATTGCTATTTCGGAAGATACTGGTTGTCGTTGGGCTGTTCCAGATTCAGATCCTTGAAGGTGCGCGGAGCCGGTGTCGAAGGAAGCGGCTTCCAATTCTTGATCTGCTCCAGAGCCACCTCTATAGCCTTTTCAAGTTGCTGGTCCTCGCCGTTATATTCCTTAACCGGGTCGTTGTCAAGCACAATGTCCGGATCCACTCCGTGATTCTCGACCACCCATTTGCCTGTCTTGGCGTCGTAATTGGTGAAGAAAGGCACTCTGACATCCGTTCCGTCCATATAAGTGAGCGAACCGCTGATGCCGATGATTCCGCCCCATGTGCGCGTACCGATGACGGTGCCCATCTTGGAAGTCTGGAATCTCCACGGAAAGAGGTCTCCGTCCGATGCCGAGTACTTGTTGACCAGCATAATCTTAGGGCCTGTCTGCGTACCGTCGGGCTCCGTCTCGTTTTTGGTGGAGCCTCTGCTCATCGTCATACTGATGACTTCCCTTTTGAGCCTCTCGATGATCATAGGGGAGACATTCCCGCCTCCGTTGGCACGGTCGTCTATGATCAGAGCCTGTTTGTCAAGCTGAGGATAATAGTAGCGCACGAACTCGTTAAGTCCTTCCATTCCCATATCCGGAATGTAGATGTAGCCGACTTTGCCGCCGGTCTTTTCTTCCACGAGTTTGATGTTCTTCTGCACCCACTTGTAGTGGTAGAGCGGATACTCATCCGAAATAGGTTTCACTATGACTTTGCGTCCGCCTTCCGCTGCGCTGCCGTTGACGGTCAGCTCGGTGAGAACATTCGCCTTGCCTATAAGCAGTGAATATATATTCTTTACGCTCTTTGCGTCAATTCCGTCGATGGCGGTGATATATTCCCCTTCTTTCACGTCCATTCCCGGTTCGCACAGGGGAGCGCGGAGGGATGAGGTGTAAGGAGCGCCTTTGAGAATCTCGTCTATGCGGAAATATCCGCTTTTGTCAGGGCTGATTTTCGCTCCGAGAAGGCCCATTGGAATACGTTTGGCCTCAGGCTTTTCGCCTGGGTTTATGTAGCAGTGTCCCGTGGCCACTTCGCCGATCATCTCACCGATGACGTAGTTCAGGTCGAGACGAGTCTTGACATAAGGGAGGAACACGGCATATTTGGCTTTTATTGCTGTCCAGTCTCTGCCGTTCATGTTTTCCTGATAGTAGCCGTCACGGAACGCTCTCCAGACCGCGTCGAAAATCTCCAGCCATTCCTGAGAGTAGTCTACCGTGGCGACAAGATGGCTTTTGTCTGCTTTGTCGGCCAGGTTGACGTGTGATGCGGGGAAGTCTCCGACATACCATTCTCCGGCTTTGGAGAATATCGCTTTCTTGGAGCCGAAATTGTAGGCAAACAGCAGTCCGTCAGTCACTTTGTCCGATTTTTGTGTCTTGAAGTCGAAGGCCATGGTGCACTGGGCTCCGGAAACGCTGCCTCGGTAATATACTTTCTTTCCGTCGCAGAACTGAACTCTCGCATCGCCCAGAGGAATGCTGATTATTCTTTCGGACAGGCCTTCAGGGTCGATTCTGACGGTGTTGTCTTCTTTATCCTTGGCAGTATCCTTGGATTTCTCATCTTTAGCCTTTTCGTTGAGTTTCACTTCTTCGTCAGTCGGAAGCATCGGGGATTTCGTGTCTTTAGCCAGCAAGGCCATATACATTCCGCCCATCTTGTTGTAGGCATAGTTCCACTCCACCCAGCTGTAGGTCGGGTGCAAAGACCTGTCAGAACTGAACAGAAGGTATTTTCCATCGCTGCTGAATGTAGGCGCGTCGGAATTGTACCATTTGTCCGTCACTTCGTATTCTTTGCCTTTTTCGATGTTATAGACATACACGACGCCCATATTGTTGCTTGCGGGCTTGGTGTAGGTGAGCCATTTGCTGTCAGGAGAAAAATCCACGTCTCTGAATTCCGCTTCCGGATTCCTCATAATGACTTTTTTGCTTCTTGAGGCTATGTCGATTGTTACGACTCTGTTCTCCCTGTCTGTGTAGAGGAGTGTCTTGCTGTCGGGACTCCATTGGATTCCCCTGATGTAGGTGTCGTTGTCGCGGGTGATTTGCTCCGGTTTGCCTCCCTTGATGTTCTGAAGCCAAATCTCTGTCTCGCCCGTGATGTCGCTGATGTAAGCGATGTGTTTCCCGTCAGGGCTCCATTCGGCGTCTCTCTCCTGCGCTCCGGGAGTGTTGGTGATGTTTCTCGTAACGCCTTGTCCCACAGGTACGTCGAACACCTCTCCTCTGGCCGTGAGCGCCATTCTCTCTCCGTTGCCTGGGATGCTGATGCCGTTAAGGATGCTTTTGACGTCTTTTCTTTCTGTTCTTGCGTAGATGTCGTCAGAAGAGAGTGTGATGTGGATCTGAGTGCTTTGTTTCGTGGCGGGGTCCAGTTTGTAAAGATAGCCTGCGTGCTCGTAGACTATCATTTCTCCGTTAGTGCTCGGGAATTTGACGTCGTAGTCTTTGTAGTCTGTGACTTTGCGGGTCTGCTTTGTCCTGGTGTCGTAGACGAAAATGTTCATTATCATATCCCTGTCAGAGGCAAAGTAAATCTCGTCTCCAACCCACATCGGGAAAATGTCCTGAGCATCGTTGTTCGTGATGTCTGTGACTTGGTTTTTGCCTTCAGCGTAGATCCAGACGTCGTCCGCCATTCCGCCTCTGTAGTATTTCCATGTGCGGAACTCTCTCATTACTCTGTTATAGGCAAGTCTCTTCCCATCAGGGGAATAGCTACAGAAACCTCCTTCCGGAAGTTTGATTTCCGTCGGCATCCCGCCTTCTTTGTCAATTGTGTAGAGAAGTCCTCCGAAGCCGTCGCCGATTCTGTTTCTGTAGATTATCTTTGTTCCGTCGGGAGTCCATCCCATAACAATGTTGTTGGGGCCCATTCTGTCCCCAAGGTCATCTCTTCCGTTAGTCGATGTGAAGGAAAGCCTGAGGGGCTCGCCTCCTTGGGAAGGCATTGTGTAGACTTCTCTGTTGCCGTCGTATTCTCCCGTGAAGGCTATCGTCTTGCCGTCGGGGGAGTAGCGTGCGAACATCTCGTAGCCGATGTGTGAGGTCAGTCTTCGTGCCTGTCCGCCTCCAAGTGGCGCCGTGTAAAGGTCTCCGGCGTAGGAGAAGGCTACCTCTGTCCCGTTTGTTGCCGGGAATCTGAGCAGTCTTGCTTCGTCAGCGGAAGTTTCAGCTGCCGTGGCGCTTGCGAACATTCCTGCTGAAACCAGTGAAATTAGAATTTTCTTTAACATAGTGATTGTCTATTGCGTTAATTAAACAAATTGTAGACTTATTGGGTTAACCAAACAAATGTAGACTTTTCTCGTCGGATTTCAAATTCCGATCGAGCCCCTGCGGCCGAATGACATCGCATCGGTTGCTGTTTGAGAATTTGTCTCATAGAATGCGGACGAGCACGAGTTTTTTATGATAACGGCTCCTAAATCGCAAGAATTTCCGTAAGTTTGGAATAAATACCTTGTCGCCCTATTCTAAAGGCTTTGGAAGGATTACGCGATTTTGAGGTAACGAGTTGGCAACCGTGCTTATTGCTGCGCTCTGCTTGGTTTGACCTTCAATGTCTCTCTTTGGATTCAAAGGTATTAGTTTTTTTATTATTAGTTCCTTGCACACAATATAATTGGGTACCTTTGCACTTAAAAAAGATAATAACGTATGAACAGGATTAAAGATGTTTTGGATGAGAAAGGCATTAGCCAAACTGAATTGGCTAACATGCTTGGTAAAAGTTTCAATATGGTTAATCTGTATGCAACTAATAGAGTACAACCTCCTGTGCCTATTTTTATCAGATTGCGGAACTTCTAAATATAGATGTTCGCACGCTTCTTATACCGAATAAAATAAAATGATGAGATAATGGCAAATACCAATTTAAAGGAAGCAAAGTCGGCTAAAAATGATGAGTTCTACACTCAATTTCATGACATTGAGATTGAGATGAATGCATATCTTGAATTTAATCCGAATGTCTTTAAGGGAAAGACTGTTTTTATGCCGTGTGATGACCCTGAATGGAGTAATTTTACTCGTTTTTTTGCAGCAAAGTTTGATGAGTTGGGTTTGAAAAAACTTATATCAACAAGTTATGCGCCAGATGCGAAGAATATGAAACTTTTGCCAGAGCCGTCTTTGTTTGAAACAGAAGCTCCACAATTTGACCCAACAAAGGCGCAGACAAAAGGGAAAATCTTTGTTTTGGAGCAAGACCATACAGGGGATGGACATATATATATTGATGACCTTGAATGGGATTATTTAGAGGGTGATGGCGATTTCCGCAGTAAGGAGGTGGTCAAATTGCGTGATGAAGCCGACATAATAATCACCAATCCACCCTTCTCATTGTTTCGGGAATTTTTGGCTTGGATTGTTGATGGACAAAAACAATTTGCTATCATAGGCAATATGAATGCTATAACCTACAAGGAGATTTTTCCATTAATAAAAGATAATAAGATATGGTTAGGAGCGACAGGTAATGGCAATGACATGGTGTTTGGTGTTCCTGAAGGAGCAAAAATTGATGAAAAGGACAGAGCAAAAGCAGCACGATTAGGATATGTTGGCAATTATACCAGATTAGGGAATTCTTGTTGGTTTACCAGTATTGAGCATGGTCGTCGTCATAATCCGCTTGCATTGATGACAAAGAATGATAATCTTCGTTTCTCCAAGCACAAGGAAATAAAAGGTAAAACCGATTATGACCATTATGATAATTACAATGCTATTGAAGTACCTTTTACCGATGCAATACCTTCTGATTATGAAGGTGTAATGGGGGTTCCTATTTCGTTTTTGGACAAGTATTGCCCGGAGCAATTTGAAATCTTAGGGATAGATAGATACATTGCGAACAATCCTAATATTGGTAAGCGATTTACAATTAATACCCGAGAGATTTATGCTAGAATCCTTATTATACATCTTAAGAGTGCTTTATGAA
>JBAYFJ010000084.1:0-8699 GCA_041667245.1 Bacteroidales bacterium
ATAAGAATACCTTTATCAACAAGGTCTCTAACATCACGGCCTGCAGTATCTCCAGATACTACAGCTTTCTTTGCCCAATTCTTAACATTAAGCTTTTCGCAATGTCCGTCCAAATAAAGATTCAAAATGTTTTTTTGGCGATCCGTAATCACTATTTGTGAGTGCGTCTGCCAAAAAAACGCTTTGTCAAGGATTGAGGAAAGCATTTCATCCGCATTCTCGATCGCTCTTAACATACAATCCAAATACCACTCTACCCAGCTGGAAATATCGCAAGTCCCCTTTTGACAACTCTCCAAGATATCATTGTATTTGGTTTTCTCTTTATTTGTCTGACGTGAAATACTAAAGAAGCGTAATGGTGAATCATCTGCCTGGCTCAATGCCATATCTGCGATAGCACGACTGATTCGGCCATTTCCATCATCAAATGGATGGATGCTCACAAACCAGAAATGAGCAACGGCAGATTTGATGTAATCTTTTGGTGTACTGTCTGAATTGAACCACTCCAGGAGCTTTTGCATTTCAGATGGCACAGCGTCTGCTTCAGGTGCTCGGTAATGCACTTTTTCTCTTTCAATAGTACCAGAAATGACTTTCATAGGGTCAATCCTAAATCGGCCGACATTGATTATTTCCATCCCACTGCGTCCAGTCGGAAACAGACAATTATGCCATCCAAATAGACGATCGTCAGACAGAGGTGAATCGTAATTCTTGGTGGCATCTTTATTCCAAGAGAAATGTGGCCAATTTTCTGTCTGATTTATATACATATCTTCGGTATTTGATTGCAAATATAATAAAATGCGGACTATTAACCGCAAATTTTGCGGATTATAAGCCGCAAACATCAACATTATGAGCATAGAGCAAGGATACGTCAGACCTTCCCTCGGTGCCTCTTTCGTGTTCAAAATATTTGGCCACCAATAGGACTCGTGAAAACTTCGTGGACAAACAGTGGACAATCTGTCCCCGTAAATACAAGCAGTTATGAGAACGGGAAGACCGGTAAACAAAGACACGCAATTTAAGATCATCGTCCACAACGATGGAGGGCACAGGAACGCTTCGTCGAAGGTGTGTTCCGTTGACGCGCAGGGAAAGAAACATTACGTCTATAAACACAGGGACACAGTCGAAATTGCGATTGCGCATAAATAAGACTCATTTGCAGATATTTGGTTCAACGAAGTTTTGTCTTTTTTGCAATAGTCATTTGTCTCATCTTCATTGTCAAAGACAATAAAACCGATCCAGTCCTTATTAGTTAGATCTTAATGTCATTTTCTTCCACATCCCCGAACCAGTCTGCGAGTTTGGCTTTGGCCTGCTGCTCAATGTCGGGAGTGATGTTGGTGGAGATTTTCCGGTAGGCCCAGATCAATGCGGCTGCGTCATCGGTGAAGCCAAGTCCCACGATGAAGTCCGGAATAAGGTCCACAGGAAGAATCAGGTAGCCTAACGCACCGATTATGATTGTTTTGTCTCTCTTGCTGACGTTCGGGGACATAAGCACATAGTAGAGCAGCAGGGCAAGGTACACGACCTTGGCTCCTGCTTTTTTCGCAGTTGTGGCGAGCTTGTCCCAGAATTTGGATTCCGAGTAGTTGTCGCCGTAGCTTTCAATGTTGTCTGGTGTTTTCATATTAAACTATGCTTAAGCTGAGTCCTTTCAGACAGTCTGTCGAATTCCGCCTGTTTGGGGGCGTCATCCAGTCTGTCAAGCTTCTGCCGGAGTTTGTTCAAGGCGGCGGCTCTGTCTCTCAATGAGCCAGGACCGAATATTTTAGTGCCTGTAAACATTGCCTGTCATTTTTTTCGTTAGCGAATATATTTATTTATTTGAATTAAATGTGAATCCCGAGAAAAAGTTTGAGTAAAATCATTTCTTTTTTCATGCGAAAGGTTAGGTAAAATAGATTTTCCGTGTTTAGTAGTCATTATCGTTAAAGTGCTTTTTTCTAAGCTACTTGTATTTTACGGATTTGTCACAGGTCGATTGTCAGGATGTGGTGACCGGGAGAGTAGGGGATGAAGGCGCTTTTGCGGTTGCCTGAGAGGCTGCCATCGCCTGTAGTGCTGCCGGATGTGCCTGTACTGCCGTTGAGGTTGATGGTGAGGTCGTAGACAGCATCGCGGAAGACGCGATGTACTTTGAGAGTCTTGAAGGAGGACGGCAGGCATGGCGAGATGAGGAGGCCGTCGTAGGTGGGCCTGATGCCGAGTAGGTACTCTGCGGATGTCATCCAGTTCCATGCTGCGGTGCCTGTGAGCCAGCTGTTTTTGCCTTCGCCGGGTTTCGGAGCGTCTTTGCCTGCTACCATCTGGCAGTAGACGTAGGGCTCTACTTTGTGGAGGGTCTGGTCCTTGATGAAGGCAGGGCTGATTTTGCAGTAGTGCTGCCAGGAGTCATCGGCTCTGCCGTCCAGTGCCTCGGCGATTATGATCCAAGGGTTGTTGTGACAGAATATCCCCGCGTTCTCTTTGTAGCCTTTCGGGTAGGAGGAGATTTCACCGTATTCGATGTGGTATTTTTCGTATGGCGGGTTGTTCAGAACAAGGCCGAATGGGCTGTCGAGTAGTTTTTTGGAGGAGTCCAGGGCTTTTGAGCAGAGGCCTTCGGATGCGCCTATTCTGGCCATTGAGCACCAGCCTTGGCTTTCGATGAAGATTTTGGATTCTTTGTCTTCGTGTGTGCCGATTTTTTGGCCGTAGTAGTCGTAGGCGCGGAGGTACCATTCTCCGTCCCATCCGTATTTCTTGACTGCTGAGGTCATTTCGGCTACGGCTTTTTCCACTGTTTCGGCGAGCCATTGTCCGGAGGTGGGAGAGAAGAAGGCGACGCCGCTCTGGCGGAGGAGTTCGGCGAATTCGTTGCCGGTGAAGACGAAGAGGCCTGCTATCATAAGGGATTCGGCTTTGCTGCCTTCGGTTTTGTTTTCGGTGGTCTGGAAGGATTCATCGGGATTGTCGGAAAAGCAGTTGAGGTTTAGACAGTCGTTCCAGTCGGCGCGTCCGATAAGTGGAAGTCCGTGAGGCCCTAAGTTGGAGGAGACGTGATTGAAACTGATCCAAAGGTGCTCTAAAAGGCTTTTCTCGCTTCCGGGGACATTGTCGAAAGGAACGGGCTCAGAGAGTATGCCGAAGTCTCCGGTCTCTTTGACGTAGGCTACTGTTCCGAAGATAAGCCATAGAGGGTCGTCGTTGAAGCCGCCTCCGATGTCGTTGTTTCCTCGTTTGGTCAGAGGCTGGTACTGGTGGTAGCAGCCTCCGTCGGGGAATTGTGTGGCGGCGATGTCAAGGATTCTTGCGCGGGCTTTTTCCGGAATTTGGTGGACGAAGCCGGCCAGATCCTGATTGGAGTCTCTGAAGCCCATTCCGCGGCCGATTCCGCTTTCGAAGTAGCTTGCGCTGCGGCTCATATTGAAGGTGACCATACATTGGTACTGATTCCAGATGTTCACCATTCTGTCAAGACGCTCTTCTCCGGTTCTGACATTGAATTTGCCGAGAAGCGAGTCCCAGTAGGCGCAAAGAGAGGCGTATGCGGCATCCGCTTTGGCGGTAGTGTCGAAGGCGGATAGCATCTCCAGGGCGCGTTCTTTGTTTATGACTCCGGAGCCTGAGTTTAGCAATGCGGTCCGGTCCGGCGACCGGGAAAATTTTTCTTCCAGAGGATTCTCCACGTAGCCCAAGACGAAAACGAGGTCTCTGCTTTCCCCGGGAGCCAGTGTCATCTCTATGAAATGCGAGGCGACGGGACTCCAGCCGTGGGCCACTGAACAGGATGGCTTTCCGTCAAGGACAGCCTGAGGCGCGTCGAAGCCGTTATATAACCCCAAGAAGCTATCTCTGTCAGTGTCGAAACCGTCTATGGGACAGTTCACGCCGTAGAAAGCGTAATGATTCCTTCTCTCTCGGTACTCAGTCTTGTGGTAGATGACACTTCCCTCTATTTCCACTTCTCCCGTGGATAAATTCCTCTGGAAGTTCTCCATATCCGAAGCGGCGTTCCAAAGGCACCATTCTACGAAGGAAAACAGTTTGAAATGCTTTTCGCATTTTCCCGTGTTGGTGAGAGTCAGTCTGTGTAGTTCGCAGCGTCTTCCTTGCGGAACGAAGAAAAGCACTGATGCCTTGAGGTTGTTCCTCTTGCCGGTTATGCGGGTGTAGCCCATCCCGTGGCGGCACTCGTAGAAGTCGAGAGGGGTCTTGCAAGGTTTCCATCCCGGATTCCACACCGTGCCGCCGTCATTGATGTAGAAATAGCGACCGCCGTTGTCCATAGGAACACCGTTGTAGCGGTAGCGAAGAATCCTTCTGAATTTAGCGTCGCGGCAGAAGCAGTAGCCTCCCGCGGTGTTTGAAATCAGAGCAAAGAAATCGTCCGTACCCAGATAATTTATCCACGGCCATGGAGTGGCCGGTTCGGTGATGACATATTCACGGTGTGCGTCATCGAAATAACCGTACTCTTTCACTTAATCCAACTTTTTACAAACTGTCCCCAAGGCTTAATCACATCTTCATTCCAGGGACCTTCTGAAGACGCATCCTTCGTCAGCATAGAGCAGGTCTCGTCTTTGTCAGAGATGCTCCACGCAATCATTGACACTCCGTTAGCCGCGGCCCAATCGTCCCACTTCTCCCACGACTCCACATCCATAGCCCCCTTACCGTCAGAGACGCAGGAAGCGCACTCCGAGATGAAGATAGGAGTCCCGGCGGCCAAAGCCTTGTCACAGGACTCTCTAAGGCTATCCTTGTGAGAGGCGGCGTAGAAATGGACAGTGTACATCAGATTGTCGTAGCCCCCAATAGGGTCGCAGGCAGGCAGGTCTATTCTCTGGTCCCAGCAAGGACAGCCCATCAGAATTAGCGGCTTGCTCCCGTCGATCTCGGTAATCACCTTAATCAAGGACTCGGCATAACTCTTCAGCTCCTTCCAGTAGGCGGCCATTGCCTCATTGGAAGAAAGGTCATCGAAAGTGCCGTCCTTCTCATAATCGGCGCTGACAGGCTCGTTGAACAATTCGTAGATTACGTTAGGCACTCCTTTGTAACGAGTGGCGACCTTTGTGAAGAAATCCTTTGCGGCTTCCAAGTGCAGATTGTGGGAGTGCCAGTCCACCAGAATGTAGCTTCCCGAAGCGATGGCCCCGTCGACTGCGGCATAGAGATGCTCCAGAGCGAAAGCGGGATCATCAATGTAACCGTCGTGACATTCAGGGTTGTCGGTTTTTGCGTGACTGTCCGCACCGATTGCGGCTCGGAACATCCTTGCTCCCCAGTCCGAGGAAAGCCTCTTGACGCAATTCTCGTTGTAGAATCTCGGCCAGATGTTGTGCCATCCGAGGCTTATCCCTTTGAAACGCACCGGCTGCCCGTCCGCTGTCAGTTTAGTGCCGCTGACCGAAAGCCGGACTACAGGTGCTGCGGAGGCAGTTGATGCTGTGGTAATCTCCGCCGATTTGCTTGTCCCTTTCATAAACAAGTACACTCCTTCTCCGATTATTATTAATGCTAAAAAGCCTATTACCCAGCGCATTGTCTTAGGTATCCCTTTATATTTAGTCATAATCTTATAGATTTCGTTTGGATGCGAGTTCTTTCTGAATGCCGTCCATTTTGGATTTGGTGAGAGGATAGAAGAATATGCACGCCACGGCTATAGCGGCCACTGCTGCCGGAATCCAGCTCATCAGAATCTTCAGCCCGTTCACTGCTTCGGCTGTCTGTACAGCTCCCGCAGTCGTGTCGTAACCGAATGCCTGAAGCATCCACATCACCGCTGCGCCGCCGAAAGCGCCTCCGAATTTCTGAGCCATCGATGCAGATGAGAATATAAGCCCTGTGGAAGCAGTCCCGTCACGATTCTCGGCGAAATCACTGACGTCGGCGTACATACTCCAGACGAGAGGCGAGATGATTCCGGTGAATATGCTGATCACTATCTGAAGCACCAGCATCCACCAATAGCCGCTCTGACTCACCGGAATGTAGAAGAAAATGATGCTCAGCAGTATAAGCGCGATGAACGAAAGCATATACGTTGTTTTCTTTCCGAGCGCTTTTGAAATCGCAGGCGTGAGAGCCACTCCGAGCATATTGCAGACTTCCCCTATGGAGAGAAAGAGTCCGGCATAGAAAAGGAATCCCCAGCTGCCAAGAGACAGATGCACGTCCGGGCCTATGACATCGTTGAAGAAATAGGCCACCGTGGAGCCTCTGACCGTGTTGAAAAGATTGGAGCAGAGAGCCGCGCCGATAAGAATCCACCAAGGTGCGTTCTTCACCAGAGACCTCAGATCGCTGCCCACGCTGACAGATGACACCGAATGAATCTTCTCTTTAGTCATCAAGAAACAGAGCAGAAAAAGGACGAGACAGCATAACGCTATGACTATCATAGAATTGTTCCATCCTGAAGGGGAGTTGTAGCCACCGAGGGCGTTACAGAGAGGCTCCCAGCAGAACAGAGCTATGAAACTTCCTCCGTAGGCGAAAAACATACGGAAAGAACTCAGGACGGTCTTAGTGTCAGAGTCGTCCGTCATCACTCCGAGCATAGCCCCGTAAGGCACGTTGATGCCGGTGTAGACAGTCATCATCATAATGTAGCTGACGTAAGCCCAGACCAGTTTCATAGTAGGTCCGGCATCCGGAGTGGTGAAAAGGAACACTCCGCTTACGGCGAACGGGAGCGCCATAATCAGCAGATATGGGCGGTATTTCCCCCATTTGGTCTCGGTCCTGTCCGCCAGAATCCCCATCATTGGATCGCTCACAGCGTCCCAAATTCGGGTGATGATCAGAAGAAGCGCCACCTGATCGAGTCGGAGACCGAAAATGTTGCTGTAGAAGAAGGGCAGATAGTAAGAGAAAATCTTCCAGAACATCGAGGATGACATATCCCCGAATCCGTAGCCGATTTTCTCTCTTAATGTTGTCTTAATGGTGCTCATCCGGTTTTGTAATTATAGTGCTATGTTTCTGTCAATAAGTCTGTTAAGTCTTTCGACCGTCTTGCCTGTGCGGAAACCGTCAGGCTCAGTGCCGAAGCAATAGTCGACAAGTCTGTCGATGCTGCTCCCGGCCACGTGCATACGAGTGTCTGAGGAAGCGTAGTAGATTAGGACTCTTCCATCCTCGTCCGCAATCCAGCCGTTGCTGAATAGCACGTTCATCACGTCTCCAATGTATTCCTCACCTTCCGGAGCCATAAAGAATCCCGCCGGCTGGGCTATCACCTCGGTAGGGTCCGAAAGCGATGTCATATACATATATAGCACATATCTCAGTCCGCTGGCACAGCAGCGTACCCCGTGAGCGAGATGCAGCCATCCGCGAGAGGTCTTGATAGGCTGAGGGCCCTCGCCGTTCTTCGCCTCCTTGATGGTGTGGTAGTAGCGGAAATTGATTATCTTCTCGTCCGTGACCTCGGCGTGAGTGATGTCGTCAGTAAGGCCCCATCCGATGCCTCCGCCGCTGCCGGTGTCTATGAAACCGTCCTGAGGGCGTGTGTAGAAGGCATATTTTCCGTTCACGAATTCAGGATGAAGCACGACGTTGCGCTGTTGCGATGAGGATTTCAGGTCGGGAAGCCGGTCCCAATGCACCAGATCTTTGCTTCTTGCCATTCCGCATGATGCGATAGCTGAGGAGAGGTCTCCTTTTGGTACGTTCGGATCTTTGCGCTCCACGCAGAAAAGGCCGTAGATCCAGCCGTCTTCGTGGCGCGTGAGACGCATATCATAGACATTCGTGGCAGGCTCGCCCCATTCCGGCATAGTGACGGGGTGCTTGCGGAAGCGGAAATTGTCCACTCCGTTCGGACTTTCGGCTATCGCGAAGAAGGATTTTCTGTCCGCCGCCTCCACTCTGACCATCAGCACATATTTGCCGTCGAACTTGATGGCTCCGCTGTTGAGAGTGGCGTGTATGCCGAAACGCTCCATAAGGAACGGGTTTGTCTTCTCATTCAGATCGTAGCGCCACTCCATAGGCGCGTGATCCGCCGTCAAGACCGGATACTCGTATCTTTCATAGATTCCGTTTCCTTCGATGGGCCTGTTGGTCCTGCCCAGAAGCGCTTCTTCCTCTGCTTGAAGCCACTTCAATCTTTCCTGAAATGTCATAATTATAGATTTAGTAACGTTATTTTGTCTTTTTTAAGCCAAGTTTTGAAATCTTCCGAACTCGGTTCCCCTATGAATGGGGCATAGTAGTGATTCGGCTTTTCGTCCGAATTTCTCCAAGTGAGAATGTAGCTGACCGGGAATCCGCTTATTGCCGGTGACAGACTCTCCGTCCACCATAACGGGTCCGGAAGGCCTTCGTAGCCGGTTTCCGTCACCGCTAAAATCTTTTTGTGAGTCTTACACATTTCTGCCAAAGATTCCAGACAGGCTCTCATATCGCTAATATATTGCTGCTTGTCTCCGACGGCATAGCAGTCGAGACCGATCACGTCCACATAGTCGTCCCCCGGGTACCTGTCAGTCCATTTCTCGAAACCACGGGCCGAAGCACCCGGAGAAATGGCCCATGCCAACTGGCGGAGTCCGCGCTTCTCGGTGAGATAGTTGTAGGTCATTTTCCAGAGAGAATTGTACTCCTCCGCCGTGCACAGCCCCGTTCCCCACCAGAACCAGCTGCCTGTGTGCTCGTGCCAAGGACGCCATAAAACC
>JBAYFJ010000085.1:0-8636 GCA_041667245.1 Bacteroidales bacterium
AGAGTTTTTGTCTTTGACACGACCCTCAGGGACGGCGAGCAGGTCCCGGGCTGTCAACTGAACACAGTAGAGAAGATTCAGGTTGCCAAGGCGCTTGAGGCTCTCGGAGTGGACGTGATTGAGGCGGGATTCCCCGTCTCCAGTCCCGGAGATTTCAACTCCGTGATAGAAATTTCGAAGGCGGTCACTTGGCCGACGATATGCGCCCTGTCCCGCGCCGTAGAGAAAGACATCGACGTGGCGGCGGAAGCCTTGAAATTCGCAAAACACAAAAGAATCCACACAGGCATAGGCACTTCCGATTATCACATTAAGTACAAGTTCAACTCCACCCGTGAGGAAATACTTGCGACAGCGGTGAAAGCGGTGAAATATGCCCGGAAATATGTAGAAGACGTAGAGTTTTACGCTGAGGATGCCGGCAGGACGGACAACGATTATCTGGCCCAAGTCGTGGAAGCGGTGATTAAGGCCGGGGCCACGGTCGTCAATATACCCGACACCACAGGCTACTGCCTTCCGGAAGAGTTCGGCGCGAAAATCAAATACTTGATTGACCACGTCGACGGCATCGAGAACGCCGTCATATCCACTCATTGCCATAACGATCTCGGGATGGCGACGGCCAACACTCTCGCCGGAATTATAAACGGCGCGCGTCAGGTAGAGGTGACGGTCAACGGAGTCGGCGAAAGAGCCGGAAACACCGCTCTTGAGGAAGTGGCGATGATACTGAAGTCCCACAAAGGCATCGGACTTGAGACCAACATCAACACCCAGAAGATTTATCCGACCAGCAGAATGGTGTCAAGTCTTATGAATATGCCAGTGCAGCCGAACAAGGCGATTGTCGGCAACAATGCTTTCGCACATTCTTCCGGCATACATCAGGACGGGGTGCTGAAAAATGTCTCCACCTACGAGATCATCGATCCTAAGGACATCGGTCTGGACGACAACTCGATAGTCCTCACCGCAAGAAGCGGAAGGGCAGCCTTGAAGTACAGGCTGGGAGTCCTCGGCGTTGACATTCCGCAAGAAAAACTGGACACTATCTATCAGGCTTTCCTTCAGCTTGCTGACAAGAAAAAGGAAATAAATGACGAGGATCTGCTCGTACTCGCAGGTGCGGACAGGACTGCCAATCACCACGTTAAGGTGGATTTCCTCCAGGCGACTTGCGGAATCGGCATCAAACCTGTGGCCTGCATCGGCATCGATCTCTCGGGGGAGAAATTCACTGCCGCCGCTGAAGGCAACGGGCCTTTCGACGCCGCCATCAATGCCTTGAAGCAGATCATCAAAAAGCAGACGGTCATCAAGGAACTGACCATTCAGAACATAACAAGAGGCTCCGACGATATGTGCAAAGTACATATCCGGGTTGAGCACGAAGGACACAGTTATTACGGTTTCGGCGCCAACACTGACATAGTCACGGCTTCTGTCGAGGCTTATGTCGACTGCATAAACAAAATCACGAAATGAACACATTATTTGACAAAATCTGGGACAGCCACGTTGTCTCAAAGATAAAAGACGGACCTGAACAGCTGTATATTGACAGGTTATATTGTCACGAAGTGACTAGCCCACAGGCTTTTGACGAACTCCGCAGCAGAGGGATCAAATGCTTCAGACCTGAGAAAATCATCTGTATGCCGGATCACAACACTCCGACCCACGATCAGGACAAGCCGATTGCTGACCCCGTTTCCAAGAGGCAGGTGGACGCTCTGGAGCGCAACGCAAAGGACTTCGGCTTGACCTACTTCGGGATGATGAATCCGAAGAACGGAATTATTCACGTAGTCGGGCCCGAGAGAGGGCTTTCGCTTCCGGGAATGACGATTGTCTGCGGGGATTCGCACACATCCACTCACGGTGCTATGGGAGCGGTGGCTTTCGGAATAGGGACCAGCGAGGTAGGTATGGTTCTGGCATCGCAGTGTATCCTTCAGCAGAAGCCTAAGTCTATGAGAATCAGCGTGCAAGGGGAGCTGGCGAAGGGGGTCCTGCCAAAGGATGTGGCGCTGTATATAATGAAGAACATAACCACGAGCGGCGGCACGGGCTATTTCATTGAATATGCCGGCTCAACGATCAGGAATATGTCTATGGAGGGGCGTCTGACCCTTTGCAATCTTTCGATTGAAATGGGGGCTAGAGGCGGTTTCATAGCTCCTGACGAAAAGACTTTCGAGTACCTGAAGGGTAGGGAATATTCCCCTAAGGGTTCCGAATGGGATAAGGCTGTGGCTTACTGGCGGACTCTTCGCAGCGGGGATGACGCGGTCTTTGACAAGGAAATAGCCTTTGACGCGTCTGACATACGGCCGATGATCACTTACGGGACTAATCCGGGAATGGGTATGGCCATTGACGCTCACATCCCTTCCGAGAGTTCCATTCCTGAGGAAGGGCTTGCGTCTTTCAGAAAGTCATTGGCTTACACAGGGTTCAAGCCTGAGGAAAGTCTGATCGGGAAGAAGATTGATTATGTGTTCCTCGGGGCGTGCACAAACGGTAGAATCGAGGATTTCAGAGCTTTCGCCTCAATAGCCAAAGGACGCAGGAAGGCCCCTGAAGTGACAGCGTGGCTGGTCCCGGGTTCTTGGGAGGTGCTGAAACAGATCAAGAGCGAGGGCCTTGACAAGGTTCTTGAGGCGGCGGGTTTCGCGATTCGTCAGCCCGGCTGTTCGGCCTGTCTTGCGATGAACGATGACAAGATTCCTGCCGGAAAGTACTGTGTCTCAACTAGTAACCGTAATTTTGAAGGCAGGCAGGGAGCGGGATCCATTACATTGCTTGCCAGTCCGTTGACTGCCGCTGCCGCTGCGGTGAGCGGAGTTATCACTAATCCATTGACATTGTTATGAAACAGAAATTTGACACAATCATAAGCACGTGCGTCCCTCTCCCGTTGGAGAATGTGGACACAGACCAGATCATCCCGGCTCGTTTTCTCAAAGCGGTGACCAGGGACGAGAAATTCTTCGGAGACAATCTTTTCAGGGATTGGCGCTACAATTCTGACGGCTCCCCGAAGAAAGATTTCGTCCTTAACAATCCTCTTTACGGAGGCTGCGTTCTTGTCGCCGGAAGAAATTTCGGGAGCGGGTCGAGTCGCGAGCACGCTGCCTGGGCCATTGCCGGATATGGGTTCAGAGTCGTGATCTCCAGTTTTTTCGCGGACATTCACAAGAACAACGAATTGAATAATTTCGTGCTTCCGGTCGTGGTGTCGGAGGGATTCCTTCAGAATCTTTTCGCTTCCATAGACAAGAATCCCAAGGCTGAGGTCAAGGTTGACCTTCCTTCTCAGACTGTCACGAATCTGGCGACGGGGGAGTCGGAAAAGTTTCAGATTAACGGTTACAAGAAATATTGTATGGAGAATGGCATTGATGACATTGATTATCTTCTCAGTCAGAAATCAGCCATATCCGCTTTTGAGAATAACAAGTAATATATTATGGAATTGAAAATCGCAAAACTTCCCGGTGACGGCATCGGACCGGAAGTGATTGAGCAGGCTGTCAAGGCTATTGACGCCGTTTGTTCTAAATTCGGCCATAAGGCTGAATATACTTTCGCTTATGTCGGGGCTTGCGCTATCGACAAGTTCGGGGATCCGTATCCTGATGTGACTCATCAGGTGTGTATGAACAGTGACGCAGTGCTTTTCGGGGCCGTGGGTGATCCTAAATATGACAATGATCCGACCGCTCCGGTTCGTCCCGAGCAGGGTCTTCTGGCAATTCGCAAGAAACTAGGTCTTTATGCCAATCTTCGTCCGGTTGAGACTTTCAAGTCTTTGATTGACAAGTCTCCTCTTAAGAATGAAATTGTGGACGGAGTGGATTTCCTTTGCGTCAGGGAATTGACGGGAGGAATGTATTTCGGCGAGAAGGGCCGCAGGGATGGCGGGAATACGGCTTTCGACACCAATGTGTACAGCCGTCCCGAGGTAGAGAGAATCCTCAAACTTGCCTTTCAGTACGCTCTTCGACGTCGTCGCCATCTTACGGTAGTGGACAAGGCCAATGTGCTGGAGACTTCGCGTCTTTGGAGGCAGATCGCACAGGAGATGTCTCCTGACTATCCTGACGTCACGGTGGATTATATGTACGTGGACAATGCCTCAATGCAGCTTATCCGCTGCCCTAAGCATTTTGACGTGCTTGTGACCGAGAACACTTTCGGGGACATTCTCACTGACGAGGCGAGTTGCATCACCGGCTCAATGGGCCTTCTGGCTTCGGCTTCCGTCGGATTGCACACGAGTCTCTTCGAGCCTATACACGGCTCTTATCCTCAGGCCGCGGGCAAGAACATCGCGAATCCTCTCGCCGCCATTCTTTCCGCCGCGATGATGTTCGAATATGCTTTCGGTCTCAAGAAAGAAGGCCGGGCCATCCGTGACGCCGTCACCGCCTCCATCTCCGTGGGCTTCGTCACCGAAGACCTCGCCGCCGGCGCCGGAACTTCCGCAGCTGCTCAGTCTGCCGCTCCGTCCGGAGCCTCCGCTTCGAACGACTCGGCTCAGGCCGCTCACTCCACCTCCGAAGTCGGCGACTGGATCGCCTCCTTCATCCGGAAATCCTAAATCATCAGCATAATCCTTCCCTCCGCTTTGCAGAAAGTGTCGGGAAACCTCATAACGACGGCGTAGACCTGCTTACTCGTAACAGGCCCGCCGTCTTTTCTTTTGTACAGACCGCGGGAATTGATCATATCCGCAATCTGCTCCGTCCTCATCCCCCTGTTGGAAGACGCAAGGACGTACACTATCGCCTCCTCGATTTTCATCATTTCATTTGCTGTCGTCAGAGCGCAAATATACTCAAATACGATTTCTCATCCTCTGTCTTTCAAAAAAAATCTTTACTTTTGTGTAATCATCAAAAGATTGTCATATTGAGAACTTTAGACATACGGCCTCGTTCGGGAGAACGTCCATCCTCTTTTGCGGAGCGTATGGGGAAGGTGTATGATGACGATTCATCTCCCGACAGTAAGCGAGGTAAAGGACAGTTTTTCACTCCTCTCGTAATTGCAAAGTTTATGGGAAGTCTGTCAGGTCCAAGCGAAAAAGAAATTTCAATTCTTGATCCCGGCTGCGGCTGCGCTATTTTGTCGACGTGTCTAATAGAGCATTTGATTGAGCACAATCAAATACTTAAGGTGCATCTTGATGCTTATGAAACTGATTTAAGAGTTGTACCATTCACAAAAGCAGTGTTGGGCTATTTGAAGGTCTGGCTTCAAAAATCAGGTGTCTCTTTTACTTATTTGATAAAGGAAGAAGATTTTGTTTTGTCCAATTATAATTGCCTGAAGCTTGAGCCGCAGATATTTGACGATCAGGAGATTGTCCTTTATGATTATATTATATCGAATCCTCCCTTTTTCAAACTGGCAAAAGATGATGACCGGGTAATCGCCTCTTCAAGTATTGTTAATGGACAGACAAATATATATGCCCTGTTTGTAGCCGTTTCGTCAAGAATGCTAAAATCCTCGGGGCAGATGATAGTCATTATTCCCAGAAGTTTTGCGTCGGGTCGATATTTTGAATTATTTCGTGAGTTTCTTTTCTGCAACATATCTCCGGATTTCATTCATCTTTTCAACACGAGGAAAGAGACCTTTGCAAAAGATGACGTTTTGCAAGAGTTATTGATAATGAGTTGCCATAGCTCCTGTTCAAATAAATCTAAGGAAGTTGTTGTCTCATACAGCAATGGTGTTGCAGATCTTGATAATACTTATCGAAAATCTTATAGCGTGAAAGAGATTGTCGATTTTGAGTCCAAAGAGAAAGTGCTGTATCTTCCGGTTTGCCATAGAGACGAGGAGGTGCTTCGTCTCTTTAAATCGTGGGAAGGTAATCTGTCTAAATACGACATCAAGATCTCCACAGGGCCTGTTATAGCTTTTAGAAACAAGCAATTTCTTTTGAAGACCGAAGAATATGACACTGTGCCTCTTTACTGGTCTCACAATGTTGTCAAAATGCTTTGTTACCATCCCGTGGAAAAAAAAGAACGATGCCAGTATATCCGTGTGGAAGACGGTTCGTTGTCGTGTCTCCTCCAGAATAAAAATTATATCCTGCTAAGAAGATTTAGTGCAAAAGATGATGAAAGCAGATTGGTTGCGGCGCCCTATTTTGGCAATGGCTCCAAATATAAGTATGTTGGAATAGAGAATAAATTGAATTACATTTACAGACCAGATGGACGTTTGACCCGCAGTGAGGTTATGGGTATTGCCGCTCTCCTGAATAGCAAGTTGTTTGACTCGTTTTTCAGAACTTTTAACGGTAACATCAATGTCAGTGCGACGGAATTGCGGATGATGCCTTTCCCTCCGCTGGACACTATTAAGAAAATAGGGAATAAGATCATATTGAGTAATGACTATTCAATAGATTATATCAACAAGATTGTCTCCGGATTTTTTAATATATGATAATATGACAAAGATTGAACAGGCTCAAGCTATCTTGAAAGCATTCGGGCTTCCTGAAGCTCAGCAGAATGAGATGTCCGCGCTTACGCTCTTGGCGCTTTGCGGTCTTAAAAAGTCAACCCCGTGGAATCTTGCTACTGCAGAGAGGAATGGTATAAGTAAGGATATAATGCCTTTCGTCAATGAGAACTACAAAAAGAAGGCGCCTTATGCTCCAAACACGCGAGAAACATTTCGAAGACAAGTCCTTCATCAGTTTGTTCAAGCCTCTATTGTCAGATATAATCCTGATGATCCCAATCTCCCTGTAAATAGTCCTAAGGCACACTATAGACTTTCCGAAGAAGCTCTGGGCGTGATAAAAGCTTATGGAGGCCCATTATGGGAACAGACGTTAAAGGGCTTTATCACTAATGAGGGAATGCTTAAAGAAAAATATGATAAAAGCCGGTTGATTCAGCGTGTACCTCTCGTCATAAATGGCAAGGAATTGCTTCTTTCTCCGGGGGAGCATAATGAAGTCCAAGTTTCTGTGATTAATGAATTCGCACCTCGTTTTGTCCGTGGGGGGAAACTCCTTTACGTCGGAGACACTGAAGATAAAGACTTGTATGTTGATGTAAATGCGCTGAAGTCGCTTAATCTGAATATTACTGAGCACAGCAAACTCCCGGATATTATTATCAGCGATGATGAGAAAGGTTGGTTGTTTTTGATAGAAGTGGTGACATCGCACGGCCCGATTTCCCCAAATAGAATGCTGGAGCTGGAGGATTTTACTCAAGATTGTAAATATGGGAATGTCTATGTGACGGCTTTCCCTAATTCGAAAGTGTTTCGTCAGCACGTGACCGACATTGCTTGGGAGACAGAAGTGTGGCTGGCTGACACTCCGGATCATCTCATCCATTTTAACGGTGACCGATTCATCGGGCCGCATTAGTCTCTCCTAATAATCTAATTCCTAATCGTTTACTTGTCCGGCACTCTGCCGCGACAATAGTTTACTGTGCCTTCTGCTTTCCAGACTTACAGTGCCATCAGTTTTGAAGGAAACGATCATTTTTCAAGAAATATTTGGTTATTCCGATATATATATCTAATATTGCATTTGTAAGACAAATAAGACTAATCTTATTATTGCCGGAATGCTAAAACTACTTAAATCGATTATTATGTTCAAATTATCAGGCTTGATTCCTGCTGTTTTCACACCATTTGACAAAAACGGGAATGTGAATTATGAGGTCATAAGTGCATATTCTGAGAAATTAATAAATGACGGCGCCTTCGGCGTCTTTGTATGCGGCTCCACAGGAGAAAGCGTCTCAATGACCATTGACGAGAGGAAAAAAGTCCTTGAGGCTTGGTACTCTGCTGTTAATCATAGGATTAAAGTCATTGCTCACGTAGGCGGAACTTGTCAGCGGGATTGCGTGGAACTTGCAAAACACGCGGGTGAACTGGGAGTTGACGCGGTAGGGGCAATCGGACCTTTTTATTTCAAGCCGGCTAAGGTTGAAGACCTGGTCGAATTCTACAGACCGATTGCAAAAGCAGCCGGTGACATCCCGTTCTATTCTTACCACATGCCGAGTGTGACGGGAATCAATCTGTCAATGAAGGACTTCCTGATTAAAGGGTTGAAAGTGATTCCAAACCTTAACGGAATCAAGTTTACTTCCAACAATTTTATGGAGATGATGGAGTGTATCAATCTGGAAGGGGGAAGATTCGACATTCTGAATGGCTTTGACGAGATGCTTATATGCGGATTGGCAGTTGGGGCTAAAGGCGGAGTCGGCAGTACCTACAACTACTCTCTTAAAGTTTACAAAGACTTGATGACGGCTTTTGAGAAAGGAGACATAAAGAAAGCGCGCGAATGTCAGAAAAAATCCATTGACGTCGTTAATGTCATAATAAGACACGGCGGCGGAATAAGAGGAGGGAAAGCCATAATGAAGGCAGCAGACCTTGATTGCGGAGACTGCCGCTATCCTTTCGCGCCTTTCAGTGACGCCGAAATCAAACAAGTCAAAGAAGAATTAAAAGCGATAGGTTATCATCAGAACATCTAGACAGCAGGGTATATTATGAAAAAGCTGCTATTAGTAATAATTCTTACGATTGTCCCGATTCTTGCCTTTTCCAAGGAT
>JBAYFJ010000086.1:0-8476 GCA_041667245.1 Bacteroidales bacterium
AGGGCGAGAGTGGCGCGGGACACTGTGGTGTCTGCGTCAAACCAAGTCTGGTTCTCCCAATTGCCGTGATCTCCTCTTCCGCGAAGGATACCGGTGGCTCCGATACGCTGCATAGCTTTGAAATGAGGGTCAGTGTTCGTGCGATCGAGGTAAGGAAGAAGGTAGGCCCCTGCTTCCAGAATCTCATTCTGAACAGCCCTGACAGGGACTTCAGAGACATCCTTGTGACTTTTGACAGCCAAAGCGGCGAGCGCTCCCGCTGCCTGACCGAGTTCAAGCACGACAGGCTGAAGACGAGTGGAGCCGTTGACGAGGTTGGTCACTGAAATGGACTTTTCGGCAACAATGAGGTTCTTGGTAGTCTTCGGAATCATCACTCCCATAGGAAGCCCGTAAGAAGGGACCGGACGGAAATGAAGGTCAGGAAGAGGCAATTCGCCGTTGTAATGATTGTGGTGATGATCGATCGGATAGTCACCTACAGCGATGGCCGTGCGGTAAAGCGGATGAGGCTGGTCGTACGGAGCGCTCAAGTCATTCAAATTGAAGCGGACCAGTCCGTCGATACGGCGGGATTCGCGGTGATACGGAATGAATGGCAGCTTGTCAGCGGTAGGATACTCGTCATCCGCAAGCCCGAGCGTGTTGAGACCGAGACTTGTCTGCATAAAGTAAACGAATGACAGCGTCTGATTTTTGGCTTTTTCGATTGCCCGGGCGCGGCCCGTGGAGTCAAGATCTATGAGATTGACATAGTAGTCGTTGCCCGCGAGAGGCCAGTTGATCATATACTTTCCGTTAGGGAGTTTTCCATAAGTGATCATCTTGTTCTTGTCCCACAGACTGTACTCTTTCTTTGGATTAACGTTGAGAGGGTTGGTGCAGCAGTTGAAGAACTTAGTGGAATCGTAGCCTTCAGGCCGCGGAATTGTGACATCGCGGCCGTAGTCTTTCAGTATGGCGACATAAGTCAGGTCCTGAACGATGTCATTCGCCTGCTCAGGGGCGATATCCTCGCCCGTGTCCGCTCTCGCGTCCATCCCTATACTATAAGGGACATTCAGCATTTTGGCGACATCACCGAGTTCGGTGCCGTCGATCAGCACCTTGGCCTTAAGAGGGGCCGAAACGAAAGAAGTTTCCGAAGAAGCCACGGATGGGTCCGGCTCGGTGATGGTCAGATGCCACTCCTCACCGGAGCGTTCGGCCTGAGTCAGACGAGCGGAGTACCTGATCGTAAGGTTCTTTTCGGCCGCGCACATAGCCTTGAAGATACTGTCACCGACAGATGGCTCGAACTGGATGTAGCTGACCCATCCCGTCATAAGGGCTCCGGCTCCGCCGTAATGCTTCTCAAGAGCCGTACGGAACTCGTCCCAGATTCCTCCTCGGAGTTTGTAGCACCCGTCTGTGGCGCTCACGCCGGCAGAAGTGAGCATTCCGCCCAACCAGAGATTTTCCTCCACGATCAGAGTCTTAGCCCCGCTTCGGGCAGCCTGAATGCCGGCTGCGACACCGCTGGCGCCTCCTCCGATCACCACCACGTCATATTTTTCCGCTGATTTGCCGCAAGATATAAGAGCCAAGGCGACAAACAGATATATCATTGTTCTTATTCTCATTATTTGGATAGTGTTAAATTAATACCTTCTTTCACATATTGCCATTGGTTGGCTTTCTTCAGATGAATCATATCGAAAAGAAAATAGCCGTCGCAGGCATCATAGCAAGCCTTAACCGAATTTACGATGGCCTGATTCTCGTCTGCCTGACTGACTTTGTTCTCCGAATCCCAGTTGCCCACGTCAGGTCCTCCCGCAACGATAGGGCAAGCGTTGCCGATCTTTGATTTGGCTTGAGAGCAGAATCCCTGCATCGACCACTCATTGCTTCCGTACACGTTCTTCGGAGAAGCATAAGCCCCGATGAGCATCTGGTCGCACTGGTCGGCATAGCCGTACTTCTTGTAGTCAGCCGTAGCCCAAGCATAAGTGGATGCCGGATTATAGTCAGGCGAGGCCCAGTTCACACCGACATCGTAGTAAGTGGAATACCATCCGCCGACATAGACCCCGAAAGCAATGTTGGAATTGACGGACTTCACGGCCGCAGCCGCAGAAGTGACGAAATCGTGGATAACTTTGACCCTGAACTCCAGCCATTTCTTGAAGTATGTCGGATATGTCGCAGGAATGGTCGTGGTACCCGGCGCAAGCACGTCCTCAGGCCATTTAGGGATGGAGACATTGCCGAGATACTTCTGAAACTCGCTTCTTGTCAAATCTGAGAAGTCACTTTCCATACTGTCGAAACGGCAACGGTCAAGGAAAATCCCGTCGAGATCCTTGTAGGCAGCGAGGTCTTTCAGAATAGAGATCAGATAAGCCTGAGCATCCGCATTGACAGGGTTGAAAAACTTGGTCGTGGTGCCCCCGTAGTCGAGAGTGTTCGTGATTCCGGTGGAAAGATTGAGATTCGTAGCCCAGTCTCTCTTCTGAGAATCGCGATAAAGCACGCCTTGATTGCCGAGCGCGGTGGAATGTCCTCCGGCCATTGTGTTGAAGCCAGCGTGAATCTTGAGACCCAGCTTGTGCCCCTCGTCAATGAAAGCCTGAAGATAATCCCAAGTCGCGGTTCGAGTTACCTTTGAATACACCCCGTTCACCCAAGCTCCGAGCCATTCCACCTGCTGTGCGTGAGACGATGTGAAAAGCACGTCGCCGCAAGTAGGGCGCACATCAACCACGATGTCCGTGAAACCTGTCTCTTTTGCGAGAGTGAGATCTCTGGTGATATTCTCTTTGCTGTTGGCAAAATCCGGAAAATTCGCCGCGGCGTCAACCCAAAGATATATCGGCTTTGAGCTCTTGTCGGGTTCATCCGTCCCGGGATCGGGCCAGTCAGGGGTGTCCACGTGCCCGTCGCTGCCGCTGCAAGCGGTGGTCAGCACAAGAGAGAACGCGATAAGTGTCGAAAAAAACTTCTTCATTGTGATTATAAAAAGGCAGGGCGACAAATAAGGCCGCCCCGCTGATTTAAATTGTTATTACATATCTATGCAGTCGTACTGTACGCAGACAACATAACCGTTGGTAAACATAAAGTAAAGATACATATAATATCCGTTGTCGGAGACTCTCAACGCGACATCTCCCGTGCCGTTTCCGTTGGCTTTTCCTGACGCTGCCTTGGATCCGTAAACTCCCGGATCGCATTCCCAGACAGTCTTGGACATTCCGTCGTCCGTGCTCACGTCGTAAAGGTAAGCCTTGTCGTCAGCGCCCCAAGTGAATGAGTTGACTGAGTTGAATGCTGCGTAAGGACATCCGTTGAAGACTGTGTAATCCACAGCATTGATGATCCAGTTGGAACTTATCGCGGCTCCCTGATGCTTGATAGCGTTGGTGGTGGCGTCCATCCAGAGATGTGCCCTCGGTGTGGCGTAGCAAGCCATGAAGTAGTCGCTGGTGACCTTAGCGGGATCAGCATAGATAACATCGCAGTTGTTGTTCCAAGCTCCGATCGCGGCATCATTGATAGTGACGATCTCAGGAGTCTGAGAGGCGAGCGCACCGCCTACCACAGTCCAACGTGCGAATGTCTTGGTAGCGCCTTGGAAGGCAGCCGTGATGATTGCGTTTCCTGAGAGCTTGCCTCTGACGGAAAGCTTACGTCCTATCGGCAGACCGCCTGTAGCCCAGTCGATGTACACTTCCGGAGTACCTGTGACACCGTTGATTCTCCAGACTTTGAAGTTGCCCGCATTCGGAGCGAGATTGTTCACGAGAATGTTGTCTTCCTCATCAGAGGTGCAATAGAAGTTCACGAGACTGCCCTTCTCGGTAAGAGCGATAGTGCCCGCATTCTCGCCTGTAGCTCTGTCAATGTAAACCATATCAGTGCCGCGGGTGTTCAGAACCACATACTTGGATGTGACTGCCATACCTCCCGTCATATTATCTGCCGTGATACCGATGTCGTCAATCATCTTCTTTTTCCAAAGAATCTTGGCGCTTCCGCTTCTCATACCGAAGGTTGTCTTCTCAGGCACGCGCTTCTGTACCGTGTAAGTCGCAGATGTCACGCCGTCCTGGGCAGTGACTTTGATGGAGACCGGAGAGTCGTAATCAAGTGCGGTCGCGGTAGGGTCAGGGGACATAGTGGCTCCGAAAGAAGTGACCACGTCAGCCTTGACTTTGCCGATCTCGCCGAGGTAAACGATAGATATCGTCTTGGCTTCCTCGTCCACGACTCCGCTCAAGCCCATAGACTTGAGATTGAAGTCGGTGATAGCGCACTCCTTGCTCTTGCGTATCTCTGCTGTCACAGTGTAGGTCTTCTTGTCTCCCACCTGGTCCGTGACAGTGATCTGATTGGTCTGAGACAGATCCATATAGAGTAGTTTTGGCTCCACGAACACGTTGTCGTCAAGATTGGCAACCATTCTCATATTGGTGAGGTCCTGCATCGAAAGGAAACTGCTTGAGTTTGCGGGATATGTGTAAGGGAATACGATGGTGATAGTACCTTTGTCGTAATCGATTTCACTGCTGAACGAATTCTCGTCGCGCGTGTCATTCATAAAAGACGCGGTGAGACTGTTTATGCCATCTCTCGACTCCGAAGGGAGATCTATCTCCGGGCTTTGGCAGCTGGAGGCGAACAGCAGAGTCGCAATGGCCGTGAATGTTAAAATTCTATTTTTCATATCAGTAAATATATTAAATTAGAGCCATTCGTCATATTGTTTGATCAGACTGTTGTTGGACAGCTCGTCATCAGGAATAGGAAGGCAGTACAGACGAGACAGGAATCTTCTGTCCTGAAGGTCGCAATCCACGTAATTGAACTCTGTTCCCTTAATCTCAAATCCGTGGACACGGTAACCTGTGTAAGCCTTTACGGCCAGTTTCCACCTTCTCATATCCCAGAACAGATGTCCTTCGTAAGAGAGTTCCACGCGACGCTCGTTGCGATAGTCGGTGAACCAGTCTTCTCCTGTGGAGGTCTTGCCGGGCAGATTCACACCAGGACGCTGACGAACCTGATTCATAAGTCCCTGGTACTCAGTGGCAGGTTTGCCGAGACGATAGGCAGCCTCAGCCTTGTTCAGAAGGACTTCCGCATAGCGGATCTCAACCCAACTCTGTGTGCTCTTCACTCCGATGAGGTCGGTGTGGCTTTCGTCAACCATCTTGCGGAGGAAATAGCCTGTGGTCGTCATACCGTAGGAATATGGAGCGGAGCCGTATTTCATATATGATCCGTTTTCCCCGTTCACGCTGCAATCCATCTTTCTGCCTTTCCAAGTACATCCGTTGTAGATGACAGTGGCCTTGAAACGAGGCTCGAGATTCTCATAGTCAGGACGGGTTTTCGCGGTACCATTGTGCCAAGCGCTCCAATCGACAGTGTTGCCGTTGACGTCTTCATAAGCCTCGACCATCTCCTGTGTAGGGGTGCCGAGAGCGCCGTAGTCATAACCGTCGCAAAGAGGGACATTGTCCTGATCGAATGTGTGGTAAGGGCCGTTCTGATTGTAGTCGAATTCGAGAATGGCTTCTTTGTTGTTGCCGGCGTAAGCGTCCTTGTAGTCGTCCATAAGACCATAGATACCGAGATTCATAACGCTGTCAGCCGCATTGTAGGCATCCTCCCAGCGCTCAGCATAAAGCATTGCGCGTGATTTCAGGGCGAAAGCCGCTCCTTTGGTAACTCGTGATTTGTTGATGGAATTCCATTGTACGGGCAGATTGCTTGCAGCAAAGTCAAGATCGCTTGAAATCAGATTCCACATCTCGTCGGCACTGCCGCGCGCCTTGTCATTGGTCATGTTAAGATCGGTGTAGAGGATGACGCCTTCCGGATGGCGTTTTGCCAGCTGGAAGTACACGTATGCTCTGAAAAAGCGAGCCTGAGCTTCCCATTTTGTGTTTTCCGCAGAGCTGAAAGAGGAGAACTTTTTCATTGAAACGAGAAACTCGTTGATTCTGCGGATATTGTTGTAAGCAGTGCTCCACACACCGTAAAGACAGCCTCCGGTTGTTATCGCCTCCGGATTCACAACATAGTTGTTAGGGTGTCCGGCTTTGTGGCCGAGAGCCTGTGAGCCGTACTTGAAGGTCTCGGTGAGACTTTCCGTAAGGCTGCCTCCGAATTGATTCGTGCCGAATTGGCCGTACTTGTTGAGGTAGGTGTAGAAGCCGTTGATGTAGAGATCAACGTTGCTCTCGCTCTCCCAGATGGCCTCATCTGAAAGATTCGAGGTCGATTCTGTGTCTGACAGCCATTCATTGCAGGAACTCAGGCCTAATATCATCAACAGAGAAAAAGATATGCTTAAAATAATTCTTTTCATCTTTTTGTTCTTTAGAATGTCAATTTAACTCCGAAAGTGTAGGTCTTCTGCTGCGGATAGTATCCATTGTTGACGCTTGCCTGTTCAGGGTCGATATTGTACTTGGTGAGTCCGCTGAATGTCAGAAGGTTGGAACCCTCGACATACACTCTTACGCTTTCGATTCCGGCCGCCTTCATCCATTTCTTTGGCAAAGAGTAGCCGAACTGCATTGATTTCAAACGAAGATAATCACCGTTGCGGTACCAGAAGGTTGAGGAATAAGCGTTGTTAGAACTGAGAGGGGTGATTGACGGGCGAGGAAATTCGCCGTCAGTGTTCTCAGGGGTCCAAGCGTTCTCCAACAGGAATGTAGGAGAGTTGCCGCCGTGATAGAATGATTTCGTGAGGAAAGTGTTGTCCATCACTCCTTCCGAGCCGGTGGCCGTGTACACGCCCGTGAGAGCGACTGAACGTCCGGTAGCCCATTGCCAGAGCATATCGATGTCGAATCCTTTCCAATTGGCGAACAGGTCAAATGATCCCTGAAGTTTAGGATATATGCTCTTGCCGACATATCCCATATCCTGCGCGTATGAGATCTGACCGTCTCCGTTGCGATCTTTGTATTTGATGTAGCCCGGTGCGACTTTAGCGCCTTTTATCAATGCCGAGTTGTCAATCTCTTCCTGGGACTGGAACAAACCGTCTGCGAGGAAACCGTAGACAGAGCCAACTTCCTTGCCTGTCAGACGTTGATAGTCAGGAGCCGTGTCCACATCGCCCGCATAGTAAATCCAACGGCGGCTGATAAGAGAAAGCAGAGCTTTCGCACCATACTTGAATGAACCGATGTTGTTGTTGTGAGTGAGGGTGATGTCGAATCCGCGATAGTCTTTCTTGTTCTCGTTGGCGAAGCTGTAATGGTAGTCGCCTCTTGAAGGAGAATAAGAGCCGGTGACGCTTGAAAGGATGTCATACTCGTACTTGTAGTAGGCGTCGAGTTCTCCGCCGAGAAGCCCGTTCCACATTGAGAAATCCACTCCGACATTGTAGTTCAAGCACTTGGACCATCCTAAATTAGGGTTGCCGATTGTCGAGGAGTAGACGATGCTCTGGCTGTTGGAGCCGATCATCACCTGATTGGTGGAGAGAGTCATCAGATTCAGGAACTGGTAAGCGGAGACGTTGGACGTCGCTGTCATACCGATTCCGCCGCGGATCTTAAGATAATTGAGGACATTGGAGTGGAACCATTTCTCACCTGTAGGAATCCAGCCCAGAGACAGACCAGGAAGGGTCACCCATCTTGAGCCGCTCTTGTTGCTGAACAGATAACTGCCGTCGTGACGTACTGACAATTCAGCAAGGTACTTGCCGTCATACTCGTAATTGAGACGTCCAACGAAACCGGCGACGCGGGTGTTGCTGCTTGAGCCGCTGATGTTAGGAATCTTCTCGGAGCCGTCACCGGTAGTGTTAGTGATGTAGTCAAGTTCGTCCATATTGAGGAAGTTGAGTCCGTAGCCGGTGGCTCCGAGGACATTGCCCTTGTACTCACGTGTCTCGGCGAGAACTATCGCGTTGATCTTGTTCTTTCCGAATGTGTTCTCGTAATTGGCGCTTGTCTGTGTCGTGATGTTATGTGACCTTGAGGAAGACTCAGTCAGACTGATTGTCGTTCCGCGAGGGTCGTAACCCAAAGCATAAGAGAGTTTCTCGCTGCCTGCCGTCGGAAGTGTGAGAATCGCTGTCTTGTAAGGTGTTGAAAGACGTTTGGTGAAAGCAAACGACATATCGTAAGAACCTGTGAACTTGAAGCTGAGGCCTTTTACGAAAGGAACGTCATATTTCAGGTTTGCGTTAGTCTGAATGTAGGAATAATCAGAGTTTGAATAGCCTGATTTCTCGGATGCCGCCAACGGGTTGACCCAAGACGATGCCGTTCTGGTGGAAACCGGATACTCGACTCCGTCTATGGTGTAGGTCTCAGGCACGTAAGGCAAAGCTCTCGTGGCCTGCTGAGCGATGTTGTTCCAGTCGTTAGGGTTGCCGGAATAGGCAGGCTGATGATGATGCTCGACACGGCCTGACACGTCGATTGACATAGACAGGTTCTTGGTGATCTGAGCATCTACG
>JBAYFJ010000087.1:0-8343 GCA_041667245.1 Bacteroidales bacterium
CATAACCAGATTGCTCGCCACCATAGCGTTCTTGTAGTAAAGGAACGTGCCCATATCCGCATACACGGACACGTGAGCTGTCTGCTTGTTGTTGATCACCTGATCGAAATCACTCGGGAAATAAAAAATCGCATTGGCCTTCTTTTCCTTCATTAGTTTCTCAGCCTCAGCCATATTCTCACATTTGTAAGCCACAGCGCATTCTCTTGTGGCGTCGACTTTACGGATGAACCTTCTGCTCAGCTGACAATCCGCCATATCCACGACCGCTACAGGGGAATTCTCCACTATGCCGTTGTAATAGACAACGTTGTACAGAAGAGGATAGCCAAGCCCTGCCACGAAGAAAATCAGAATCACTCCGCTGTCGGTGAAAATGAGCCGAAGTTCGTGATGGAGAATCTCCAGAAAGTTCTTGAACCAGTTATGTATGTAATTTCTGATGTCCATAATCCTAAATCTAATTTGTAGGGAAATTCTGCTTTATGTAGGCTCCCTTGAGTCTCTGCATAATGAACAGAGGCAGGAAAAGGAACAAAAGCAGATGAATCACCTCCTGCCACCAGCCGATGAATCCGGTTCCGAAGATCACTTCCTGACAGTAGAACAGGTAGTAATGCCTTATAGGATAAGCGGATGCTAGCCCCTGAATGATAGCCGGCATAGACTCCACGGGAAGTGTGAAGCCTGACAGAGTCAATCCCAGGATACTGTAGAGCGCCCCGATGCTTAGAGCAAGTCTCGGAACAGGCAGAAGTCCGATAATCAGTATCCCCACGCTTTCGCTTGCGAGTACCAGAAGAATTATCGCGAACAGCATATTCCAGATGGACCCGGCAATAGGGAAGTGCATCCAGTCGTACATCAGCAGAATCAGAATCAGCCCGATCGCAGTGAACAAAACCGTGAAGACGATTAGTTTTCCGATTAAGGCCGTCAGAATCGAATTGCCGGAAGCCATCAGAAGATGCCGTGAGGTCCCGTATTTGAGTTCCGACCCGAGAGAGTAGATGATGATAATGATAATCAGCATCTGAAGAATCCCCGGGAGAAGGATGTTGACCAGATAATAGCCATAGTTGATGTACTGGTTGCCGATTGCGTGCATATCCACGTCGATAGGCTGGAGCAGACCCATAACCTGAGATTCCGGGACGCCTTTAGCTCTGAGGTATTCACGTTGAACGGCTCCGTTGGTCAGATTGATCATTCTGGTTATGTTCTGGAAGGACATCGAGCCGCTGATAAAGTACAAGGCGTTGTAATAAAACGTAAACACGGGCCTTCTGTTGGCCAGGATGTCGGCGCTCATATTCTCCGGAATGACGAAGAAACAGGTTATTTTGCCACTCTGCATATCTTTTCGAGCCTGAGTGTAGTCGCTGTATCTGACCACTTTGCTCAGCTGTGTCGCGTCAACCTGTCTGACGAACTCTCTGGACACCGATGAATTGTCGTTGTCAATTACTCCTACCGGCAGGTCTGTGGTGATTCCGTTCTTGAAGAAAGTAAGGAAAAACACGCAGCAGAACGTAATGGCGACAACAGAGCCCATCAGGTAAATGGGCCTTTGCCTGAAGATGCGCAGCTCGCGCATTATGACTGCCTGGATATTGTGCCAGTGAATGTTCATTATTTGCCGATGTGATTAATGTCTTTGACCAAAGCTGTCATCCCGGGACGTATGCCTTCTATGCTTGCAGCCGGCTTCGCTCTGACCTCAAAAGTCTTCGCATCGAACTTGCCGGTCTCTTTGGTGGCCTTCCAAGTCGCATAAGACTCACGGACGGCGATGTAGTAGACGGTGGCCTGAATCTCCTTGTTGTCAAGAGCCGGAATCGTCAGCGAAATCTTGTCCCCGTTCTTCAGGCCTTTGAGATAGTCCTCGCGAATGTTGAACGTGAACCACACGTCATCAAGATCGGTGATCGTCATAATCGGAGCGCCTGTGCCCACGAGCTCACCCACTTCAGGGTAAGTCTCGGAGACAATTCCGTTGGCAGGTGAAGTAAGATTCAAGTCTTTCATATAAGAGTCCACCTCCGCTACGGCACCATTGGCTCTGTCCACAAGCGCAATCGCAGCCGCTTTGTCTTCCGCTCTCGCTCCGTTCACGGCCATATCGTACTGACTCTTTGCCGCTTTGGAAGTCGCTACCGCTGCTTTGTACTGAGCTTCCACCTCGTCGAACTTCTGAGATGAAACCACCTGCTGGTCATAGAGCTTCTTCATTCTGTCGTAGGACTTCTTCATAACGTCCTCACCCACAATCGCTTTCTGCCACATTTCGTAGGCTCCGGCTATCTGTTCTTTGCGCGCTCCGTTCATCGCCATATTCTTTTGTGCGAGAGCGGCGTTTTTGGCCGCGGTCGCCTGCTCAAGTTTGGCGTGAATCTCCGGCGAGTCAATCGTGACGAGAGTGTCTCCTTTGCGGACCTCGTCACCCTCGCGGAATCTGAAGTCTTCGATTCTTCCGGCTATCTTTCCTGATATCCTGTACTCAGTGGCTTCCGCCTCTCCCTGAAGTACGAGAGGTTTCGGTTTGGACACGAAATAGCCGATTATGGCTATGACAAGAATAATAGCTATAAGAGCGACTATTCCGACTACAAGATTGTAGCTTTTCTTTTCTTTTTCCATAATATGTTTTTATTTATTTTCCTCATCAATATCGGACCTGTAATTGCCTTCTGCCTTCTGGAGATTGCTGCTCACCATCTGAAGCTCGACGTTAGCGTCAATGTACTCGGAATGGGCCTGAAGCCAAGCCGTGTGAGCCGCTATCGCAGTGTTCGGAGTAATGACTCCGGCCTCGAATCCGACATTCGCTGTCCTTAGATTCTCCTCGGCGCTCTTTAGATTGTTCTCACTCATATTGAGCTTCTCCAAGGCCTCCCCCTGCTGCTTGCGCAACTGAGAGACCTGAAGATTGATCAGATTCTTGGCGTCATCGTATTTGGAGAGATACAGTCTCGCCTCCGCTTTGGCCTTGCGCGTCTTGTTGTTTGCCTCGAAAGCGTGGAAAATTGGCACGTTGATCACCACTCCGGCATTGAAAGCCCCGCTCCATTTGTTCTGGAAACCGTTGTAGGCATTAGGGTTGGAGTAAAGATAATTCGCAGTCAGCGCAATCTTAGGAAGCATTGCGGATCTTTCGATGGCCACTTTCTTGTCGTATATTTTGGAAGCCAGATTGAGACTTCTTGTCTCGGGCCTGTCCTCGTAGATGCTTTCCAAATCTTTTTCGGGCCCCATCTGAGGTACGGGAATGCTCTCCAGCTTCTCGTCCGCGAGCGAAATCTCGGAGTCGAGATCCAGTCCCACTTCCTTGCACAGAAGCATTTTGGAAAGCACGAGACCGTTGGTTGCCTTTGTCTTGAGCATATCAGCTTCGTTGACTTTCACCTGAATTGACAGAATGTCGGACTTAGTCGCCACTCCCGCGGATTCGGAAATCTCAGCGTCTTTCAGCATTTTGTGAAGCAAGTCGGAGTAGTTCTGAGCAAGAGTCTTTTTGTTGGCAATCGACACTATCTGCCAATACGCCTGATCCACGTCCACGATAACTTGCTGGTACTGTGAGTCGTACTGTGTCTTTGCAAGCTCCTCTCCAAGTACCGCCATCTGGTTGGACGCTATGATTTTCCCGCCCATAAAGACAGGCTGTTGCACTGAGACCGCCGCCACGAAGACGTTGTGTATGTCCAGATGGAAAGCCTCGTCAAGCTGGCTGCCGAGAGTGTTGACCGTTGAGGATATGTCAGTCTTGCTCAAGGCTCCGATCACTGTCTGCCACATCGGACTGTTGGCATACTCAGCCGCCGCGAGAGGGTTGGACATAATCGCCTGCGTCAGGGACGTCATCTGAGAGGTGAGCATACCCTGAGCGCTTGTGCCTATGTTCTTCAGCGAATTGGACATCTCGTCGTTTATGAGATTGATATTTTTCTCATTGTACTGATATGTGCCGGTGGCGCTGAGATTAGGATAATAATAGGAGCGGGCGATCTTTTTGTCGAGATTCGCCATCTCAATCTTGTCGCGGGCTTGTTCCAGGTCTTTGTTGTTGTCAATGGCCATCTGTCTGCAATCTTCCAGAGTCAGTGTCCTTTGCGCGTCCAGTTGGACTTGGCTGATGATAGCGGCAATCATAGTTGCGATTGCCAATCTAATAAGTTTCATAAACCGTGTTTCTTTAATTACTGCAAATATATCAATTTTTTACATCGAAGACGCAAGTACTACAAAATTGTTGCCTGATTATGGCTAAAAATATTAATTTTAGCTTCAATATTAGTCTTTAGGTCGATTTTTATCTCTTTTTATATATAATTATCATTCTTTTCTTTAATTTTGCATCTTGTTAATAACGGACAATATGGAAGATAGCTTACAGTACATTGACATTCACAAGCTCCGCTCATTGCTGGGCAAGAATATGATCACCGACCTTGGGGATGATTTTTTCGTCGCTGACATCGACAATTATGACGGAAATCTCTCTCAGTTGAAATACCCTTGCAGATTTGAGGGCTATCTTGCCTTTTTCTGCCTTTCGGGAGATATGAAGATTGACATCGATCTTAATTCTTACAAAATAAGCGACAACTCACTTGTCATTAATGTTCCCGGGAACATCGTCAGGGTGACCGAATTCGACAGATCCTCTTCCAACCCCGCCAGATTTGTGCTCGTTGCGATGTCTATGGAGTTTATGAGCAGCATCAAGTTGGATTTCGGCAAATTGTTCAACGACAGCATCACTATTTTTGACAATCCTTGCATTTCGCTTCTTCCTAATGAGGCAAAGGTCTCGTACCGTTATCTTGATCTCGTCGGTTACATCATTGAGACTAAGGGTCTTGAACCGAAAGCGAAGATGCTGTCAGGTCTAATCTCGTCCATATTCTATTTCCTCGGTCACATCTGGATGAACAGGATAAGTGCGGCTACGGAGTCCACCAACAGCAAAAAGTCGACTCGTTCAAAGTCGACTTTCAATCAATTCATAAAATTAGTGACGCGCTATCATTTCTCTGAAAGGAATGTCGCATTCTATGCGGACAAACTCCTGCTGACCCCTAAATATCTATCTAAAGTAGTGAAAACGGTCAGCGGGCGGTCAGCTCCCGACTGGATTGACTCTTTCGTGATTCTTGAGGCCAAGAACATGCTGAAGTACTCGAATATGACCATCAAGGGAATAGTCTTCAAGCTCCATTTCGTCAATCAGTCGGTTTTCTACAAATTCTTCAAGTCTCACACGGGAATGACTCCGAGCGAGTACAGGAACAGTTAGATTTTCGCTCCGGTGTAGGATGTCGGGAACTCCCCGAATTTCAGCGAGAAGGCCAGAGTGCCGTTCTTGATGCTTCCTGAAAGTCCGGTCACGGTGTAGGTCGGATATTCCACTCCTCCGCAGGTCGGGACGATGCTTTCGGCACTGAAGGAAATGGTCCCGTCGGAAGCCGTCGCGTAACTGACATCGGGGATCTCTATGTCCAGAGAGACAGGCATCTGCGGCACGAATTTGACTTTGAGCAATTCGATGTCAAGAGTCTTGCCGTTGTCGTCCGGGTCAACTGACACGACGATTCCATCAGTCTTGAAGTCCTGACCGCTGTAAGTCACTGTTATGCTTCCTTTGTAGCTGCTCTCCTCAGTCGTTTCAGTTTCTTTGTCATCGTCATCGTTGCAGCTGCTTAGAAGAGGCATTGCTAAGGTGATGGCAAAAATGCTGATGATCATAAAAAGAAATTTTCTTGTTTTCATATTCTCAATTAGTTTTAAAAGTCAAACAAAACTCCGGCTGTCAATCTCGTAGGTTTGCTCCTCTGAACGAATTCGTTCCCGACAGATTTGAAGTAGAATGTGGTGTAATTCTCTCCAGTAAGATTGTCACCGCGTAAATATAGGGAAAATTTTCCGAAGTACAGGTTAATGTCCCCGCCAAGCAGTCCGTAATATCCCTGTATTAGGGTGTTGGCCTCATTCCACCAAATTCTTCCTGTTCCGGTGTAGTCGCAAGCGAGTTCAATCCTTCTGAGGAGCCCGGAGTTAACCACAATCTCGTAAGAGAGTCTTCCTGAGAGCGTCTGTTCGGGGGAATAGGGGATACTGTTACCCTCATAGTCATTCAGTCCGTCATTGTAATTCTTGAATTTCGCCCTCGTGTAGCCGTAGGATGCGTTGAGGCCCAAGTGCTTAACTTTTAAGTCAAGCTCGGCTTCGGCTCCGCAACTGTAGGATTCCCCAACGTTGGCCATCATTCTCCCCGTGGACCGGCCCGGAGGGAATACGGTAATCTGTTGATTGTCGGCGGTGATGTAAAAGAAAGAGGCGTTAGCCTTCAGGCGTAGTCCGCTCGTGGATTTTAGAGAGTACCTTGCTCCGAATTCGTAATCCAAGCTCGTCTCAGGTTTGTAGACAGTGTTGTGCGCCGTGAGGCTCTTCTCTGTCATCCCGTCCACGTGCACCCCGAGGTCGTCCATAATCCCTGTCATCATTTTGTTTTGGAGGATGTCAGAGAAAATCTGAGTGTTGAATCCTCCTGATTTGTAGCCTTTTGCAATTATTCCGAACAGGCTCAGGCCTTTCCCGGCATCGAACACTGCTGACAATTTGGGAAGAAGCTGGCAATAGGAGTTCTTTTGGACTCCTTTGTAAGTGGTCTCGAATTCTCTGTAGGAGGACATAAGAGGCACAAGACTGTAGTGAAGGGTCCCATCGCTGTCGTATCTCATTCTGTTACCCTCAAAATCGAAGCGAAGTCCTGCCGTAAGCAACCATCGTCCGAACGAGAAATAGGACTCGTGGTAAAGCGCTAAGTTAAAAGTGCCGATTCCGAATTCCGAATTGATCGGGAAAGAGTTGTCGCTGATGGCGAGCTGGCCGATGGCCGGGGGAATGTTGGCGTTGGCGTTGTCCAGAATCAGGGACTGTATGCCGTCCCGCTTGAAACGCACCGGCGCGCTCATATCGTTGTAACGTGCGAAGCCGAAGAATCCGCTTTGGCGGTTCCACCAAGAAGGGTGGCTTGCAGGCTTGACGATGACCTCTTGAGTCAAAGCATATTCTCTCTGGATTTGCCTTAAGGTGAAAAAAGAAGCCTGAGAGAAGTCTTGGTCCAGATCCATCTTGTCGAACAGAAGCTGGAGACTTGAGATGGAGTTGACATTGTACTTGTCTCCTTTGAATGTAACTTTCGTGCCGTCGGTAATGTTGAGGCGCTTGTAGCCGCAGTTGTCATTGTAGTTGGTAGGAAGTATGTCTCCGTCTTTCAGTTGTCTGTACGGGTAGCCGCCTTGACGAAGCAGAGAGAATGAGAGAGTTTTGTCAAGATTGATTCTTTCGCTGAACATCTTTGCGAATCTGCCTCTCAGTGACAGTGCGTCGCTTTTGTCGCATTTCTCATCATTGAAAGTGTTGGAATAGAAGCCGTCTGAGTGCTTGTAGCTTGCCGTGAGCCCGATTTTGTCTCTGTAAAATGAAAAGGCCCCGTTGAAACTGTTGCCGGAGCCGTATTCTGCTTTGACCCTTCCTCCCTGAACGTCGTTTGGGGAGAGAGTGTTGACTGCCAACACTCCGCAGAGAGAGTTTCTTCCGTATAGCGTTCCCTGAGGTCCTCTCAGTACGTCCACTTTTCTAATGTCGAGAAAATCGAAGTCGTAATTGTTCTTATTTAATATAGGTATATCGTCAATGTACAATCCGATCACAGGGTTGTCTATTCTTGAGCCGAAGCCTCTCATATAGACTGTGGAGGTCATTGCGGATCCGTAGTCAGGAAGATTGAAATTCGGCACTATTCCTGACAGACCTTTCGGTGAGGTGATCCCTCTCTGCACTATTTCTTTCATATAGAAGGAAGATGAAGGCGAGGCGAGGCGGTCGATTTCTATCACCTGTTTTACTCCGCTTGAGATGACAGAACTTCTCAGGGTGTCGAAAACTTCGTTGTCCTGAGTCGGGGCTATGGTTAAAAGAGATAAAGCAAATAATATCGTTATCATTAAAAACAGCTGATTATTTAAGGCTGCGAAGATACGAATTCTATTTTAATAACTTGCTCGTTGACATACAAAATGGCCAATGTCGGGCTTTTGAATAATAAAAGTGGACTTTTGTGCAGAAAATGGGGAAAATTGTTCAAATTTATGTGGATTTATTATAAAAATATTTGCACATATTAAAAATATGTTTACCTTTGTGCCAAGTACAGAAGTGATTCTCTACCTATTAGTTAAGTTCGTTTTATATTTTTTGGCTGAATCTTTGGGGAAAGGTTCAGCCTCTTTTGTTTTGTGACATTTGTGGGGGGGGGTAGTTGCTGATTTAAGTGGA
>JBAYFJ010000088.1:0-8304 GCA_041667245.1 Bacteroidales bacterium
ATCAAAGGCTTTTTGCTTTTTGCAAAAATGCCCCAGAGAAGAAATATGACACCCGTACAATGATCTGATATATAGGATATTACCGCATCAGTAAACTCTTGCCAGCCGATCTTGCCGTGCGATGCCGCCTGTCCCGCCCTGACCGTGAGAACCGTATTCAGAAGCAGCACTCCCTGTCTCGCCCAATTCTCAAGATTCGGCTTTCCTGACATTCTCAGTCCTAACTCTGTCTCAATTTCCTTGAAAATGTTCTTCAGGGAAGGAGGAGCTGCGACAACGTCAGGCACGGAAAACGAAAGCCCCATCGCCTGACCGGAATTGTGGTAAGGATCCTGACCGAGAATAACGACCTTAACCTTGTCCACAGGAGTTAGCTCGAAAGCCTTGAAAATCTCATTGCCTGGAGGGTAGACTGTCTCCCCCCTATCCTTTTCCTGATGCAGAAAACGCACCAGCTCGGCAAAATAAGGTTTGTCAAATTCGCCTTGCAGCGCGTCCTTCCAACTTTGCTCTATCTTGACGTCCATTAACTGAAGATATAATTGATTACATCTTGAATGTCATTGACGTAGACGAAGTCGAGCCCCTCTCTATATATATCCTTAATATCCTCAATATCTTTTCTGTTTTCCTCGGAAATGACAATAACAAACACTCCCGCCCTCTTGGCAGCCAAAATCTTCTCTTTGATTCCTCCTACCGGAAGCACTCTGCCTCTGAGCGTCATCTCGCCCGTCATAGCCACACCGCTTCTGATCTTCTCTTCCCTTAAAGCTGAAAGCATTGAACTGACAATGGTTATGCCGGCTGACGGCCCGTCTTTCGGCACAGCGCCCTCCGGCACGTGCACGTGGATGTCTTTGGCAGAGAAATCCTTTGCTGTCATTTTGGCAAACTCCGGATGCGCTTTAATGTACTGATAGGCAATCTGGATGGACTCTTTCATCACATTTCCGAGATTTCCTGTCATGCTTAGAGCACCTTTACCTTTGCTTACACAACTTTCTATGAAAAGAATCTCTCCTCCCACCTCTGTCCAAGCAAGACCGGTCACGACACCGACAACCTCATTTCCCTTTTGCCTGTCGTGCTGGGATATTGGCAATCCAAGGTACTCCTTAAGGTCTTCCTTCTTGATATTCTTAGGCATCGGCTCATTCATAGCAATCTTCTTGGCAGTCACCCTCGCCATCTTGGCAATCTGCTTCTCAAGACCTCTGACACCTGACTCAGAAGTGTAATCTTCAACGATATGCTTCATAGCGTCAGCCGAAATCTTCAGATTCGGCTTCTTGAGACCGTGCTCCTTAATCTGCTTAGGAAGCAGAAAACGATTGGCTATTACCAACTTCTCCTCTGCCAGATAACCTGACACATTGATCAGTTCCATTCTGTCTTTCAGCGCAGGATGGATGGTGGAAATGTCATTCGCCGTGGTGATGAAAAGCACGTGTGACAAATCATAATCAATGTCCAGATAATTGTCGTGGAATGTGCTGTTCTGCTCCGGATCAAGCACTTCAAGCAATGCGGAAGAAGGGTCGCCCTTGAAATCGCTGCTAAGTTTGTCTATCTCATCCAGAACCACTACCGGGTTGGAAGTGCCGGATCTGCTAATCCCGTTCAGGATCCGTCCCGGCATCGCGCCCACGTAAGTTTTTCTATGACCGCGTATCTCAGCCTCGTCGTGCATTCCGCCGAGGGATATCCTCACGTACTTCCTGCCCAAAGCCTTCGCGACAGATTGCCCAAGAGAAGTTTTGCCTACTCCCGGAGGGCCGTAGAGACATAGAATCGGGGACTTCATGTCGCCCTTTAGTTTCAGAACGGCAAGATACTCCACAATTCTATCCTTCACCTTGTCAAGACCATAATGGTTGGTGTCCAGAACTTTCTGAGCGTTCTTCAAATCGAGATTGTCCTTCGAAAACTCTCCCCACGGAAGATCCAGCATAAACTGCACGTAATTGAACTGAATGCTGTATTCCGGAGAACTTGGATTGTACTTCTCAAGTTTCTCCAATTCCTTGTCGAAGATTTTTGCCACAGCCTCCGGCCATTTCTTGGTCTTGGCTTTCTCGGTCATGTTCCTGAACTCCTCGTCATCGTCCATACCTAATTCTTCCTGGATCGTACGGAGCTGATTGTTAAGGAAATACTCTCTCTGCTGCTGATCGATGTCGCTCTTGACTTTCTGATTGATCTCCTGTTTGATCGAGTTGAGCTGAATCTGAGCGTCAAGAACTGAAAGCAGCTTCATCGCCCTCTCTTTAAGATCAGAGTACTGAAGTAAGGCTACCTTGTCTTTGTAACTCTCAACATCAATCGTGGTAGCGATGAAATTGACAAGAAACGGGAAACTGTCGATTGCCATAAGCGCACCGACCGCTTCTTTCGGAGCGAATGCGGATGACCTGATGATTGAAGACGCTTTTTCTTTCAAAGAACTTACAATCACGCCCAAATCCTTGTCGTTATCTGAAGGCTGCTCGTCCTTAAGGTATCTTACGGTAGCTTTCATATACGGCTCCGTGGAGATCAGCACACCGAGTTGGAATCTCTCATATCCTTGAAGTATGGCTGTTATAGTTCCGTCCGGCATATCAAGAGTCTTGATGACTTTTGCCACAGTTCCGTAATTATAAAGGTCTTTCACCTGCGGATCCTCGATGGAAACATCTGTCTGAGGTATGGCTCCGATGAAGCCGTCTGCCTCCTCAGCGTCTTTGATCAGTTTGACTGACTTGTCTCTCCCGATGGTGACAGGATAAATCGCGGATGGGAAAAGCACAGCATTCCTCAGAGCCAGAATAGGCAGTGAGTCAGGAAGTTGGGATTCATCAACCTTGATCTGGTCCGCACCTTTCACGACCGGAATTATGTTGACTTCAGCAGAGACAGGTCCAAGTATATCATTAATTTCTTTCATATTCATTTTAATTCGTGACAAATTGTCAGTTGAAGGTTTCTAAAAATAGCGGAGTATAGTATTGTCAATCTCCGTGCCAATAGTTTTCGGCTGCAAAATACTAATAAAAAGCAAAATATGATTTTGATAATAAGAAAAATAGAACTATTTTTGTGGCTGCGAATAGAATATCCGAATAGTTAGAATATTCAAATTTATACATTAATTATGACAAAGGCAGATATTGTTAATGAGGTTGCAAAAGCGACTGGCATTGAGAAAGTACAAGTCCAGACAGTTGTTGAGGCTTTTATGGAAAGCGTCAAGGATTCCCTTATAAAGGAAGAGCCTGTTTATCTTCGCGGATTCGGAAGCTATATTATCAAACATAGAGCTCAGAAAGCTGCGAGAAATATCAAGGAAAAATCAACAATGACAATTCCGGCTCACAACATTCCGGCATTTAAACCGGCCAAACAGTTCGTTGAGGCCGTTAAGGATACAAAAAAGAATAAATAAAATTATTAATTATGCCAAGCGGAAAGAAAAGAAAGAGACATAAGATGGCAACGCACAAACGCAAAAAGCGTTTGCGCAAAAATAGACACAAGAAGAAGTAATTCTGTGTCTGCCATTTTAGCAGTTGCTAAAGAATGAGGCCGACCGGAAAGTCCGGGCGGCTTATTGCATTTCTCGGGGAATATGCTCCCCAAACTACTTACAAATCATTATTGTTAATCTACTAATGGATTCTGAATCTTCAGGAAAAGAACTGATTGTCGATGTCTCATCGGCAGATGTTCACATTGCCCTGATGTCAAATCATCGGCTAATCGAATTAAACAAAGAGTCCAGCAAAGGGCACAGTTTCACTGTCGGAGACGTATTTCTCGGTAAAGTCAAGAAAATTCTCCCAGCCCTCAACGCTGCCTTTGTGGACATCGGTGACGAGAAAGAAGCATTTGTACATTATCTTGATTTGGGATTGTATTTCAACGCATTCGATGAATTCGTCAAAAGATCCAACCCCAACTCCGATCTGGAAGGAATTTATTCTCACATAAAGCTCGGCCCCATTCTTGAGAAAGAAGGCCGGATAGAGAAAGTCCTCACCCAAGGTCAGATGATAATTGTGCAAATCGTGAAAGAGCCGATCTCGACAAAGGGCTCGAGGCTCACTGCGGAAATCTCATTGGCGGGACGCAATATAGTACTACTTCCATTTGCTGAGAAAATCAGCATATCACAAAAAATCTCTTCGAAAGAAGAGAAAAGACGACTTGAGACATTGGTCAAAAGCATCTTGCCTAAAAATTACGGAGCCATCATCAGAACGGCAGCCGAAGGTAAGAACGCGGCAATCCTTGTAGGAGAGCTGAAATCGCTTATCAAAAAATGGGAAGACGCATGGCCTAAAATCGCCAAATCCAAAGGCATTCAACCTCTATTCGCCGAATACAGCAAGACCACGACAATCCTGAGAGACTTACTTAATGATTCTTTCTCAAGCATTTGCGTCAATGATGCAAAAGTTTTTGAGGAAATCAAGAAATACATCTCCATCATTTCTCCGGAACAGGAGAAAATCGTGAAACTGTACAAGGACGACCAGCCTATCTTCGACCATTACGAGGTCACCAGGCAGATTAAGAGTTCTTTCGGCAAAGTCGTGTCTCTCAAACAAGGCGCTTACCTTGTGATCGAGACAACGGAAGCCCTAAACGTTATCGATGTCAACAGCGGCATCAGAGCCAAGACAAACGATCAGGAAGAAAACACTTTCGAAGTCAATTGCTACGCGGCCGACGAGATAGCGCGACAACTCAGATTGAGAGATATGGGCGGAATAGTGATCGTGGATTTCATTGACATGGATTCACAGGAGCACAGAAACGCCTTATACAAAAGAATGATGGATTTGATGCAGGATGACAGAGCCAAGCACAATGTGCTTCCGCTCACCAAATTCGGTCTTATGCAGATCACCAGGCAGAGAATCAGGCCTGTGACCGAGATAAGCACCACGGAGATGTGCCCTGCCTGCCACGGTACCGGAAAAGTGTCCTCAAGCGTTGTCATCGACGAACAAATCGAAAGAGAGATCGCCTACCTGACATCTGACAAGAACCTGAAGAATCTGACGTTGAAAGTAAGTCCGTTGCTCGGATCTTATCTCAAACGAGGTTTCAACTCTTTTATCGGAAAATGGAAAAGAAAGTACAAATGCAAAATCAAACTTGAGGAAGTCACTGATTTTACAGTTCTGCAAAATGAGTTTTATGACGAAAAAGGGAACAGGCTGGAAAGCTAGTTCCTTTTTTTTATTCCTCTTCTTCCTGAGGCATATTTGCGGAATACTTGCGCCACTTCTCGATGAGAGCGCTCATATCCTCAGGCAACTCTGAGTCAAAACTCATCCACTTTTTCGTTGAAGGATGCACGAAGCCGAGAGTCTTCGCATGAAGAGCCTGGCGCGGACATATCTGGAAACAGTTGTTGATGAACTGCTTATATTTGGAATATATAGTCCCTTTGCGTATCTCTGAGCCGCCGTAGCGCTCATCATTGAATAGCGGATGGCCTATGGAAGACAGATGAACCCTGATCTGATGAGTCCTGCCTGTCTCCAGCCTACATTCCACAACGGTAACGTAGCCGAATCTTTCAAGCACTTTGAAGTGGGTGACGGCCCTCTTGCCTTTCTCCGGATCCGAATAGACTTTGAATCGCAGCCGGTCATTGGGATCTCTTCCGATCGTGGTGTCAATAGTGCCTTCGTCATCCTTAAGATTGCCCCACACTACCGCCACGTAACGTCTTTCGATAGAATGCTCAAAGAACTGCTTAGCGAGTTTGAGCTGAGACTCGTCATTCTTCGCTACCACAAGAAGACCCGAGGTGTCTTTGTCGATTCTGTGGACAAGCACGCCCATCCTCTCGTCATCAGCGTCCGCGTCCTGTTTCAGCCCCAGATGACTGGCCAAAGCATTGACCAGCGTGCCGCTGAAATGTCCGTGCCCCGGATGCACCACCATTCCTGCCGGTTTGTTCACGACAAGAAGATCGTCATCCTCATAAACTATGTTCAAAGGAATGTCCTCGGGAAGAATCTCCATCCCTCGACGTTGGTACGGCATTATGAAACGAATGAGATCACCCGGGCGCACTATGGCGTTCGCCTTTGCGGTCTTCTCGTTAAGTTTGACATAACCTTCCTTAATTGCAAGCTGTATCCTGTGTCTGGAAGTGTCCTCCAAATGAGATGACATATACTTGTCAATCCTCATCGGAGTCTGCCCTACATCCACGTTAAGCCTGAAATGTTCGAACATCCCGGCGTCATCAACAGACGAAAGGATGTCTTCTTCCTGATTGTCAATGTTGTCGAATGGCATAATATCTAACGGGGCTGAGCGGCATTGTGACTATCATCCACGGTCAGACGTATAGAGACTGACGTACCCATCAACACCGAAACACCGGATGACGAAGGATTCTGATAATAAACCACTGCGTTGACGGAATCGCTGTAATGCCTTACGCTCTTGTCAAAGTAGACCTGACCCACATTCAGGGAATTCTCGTGAATCACGTCCATCGCCCTTCTGTACTTCAGTCCCTTGAGATTAGGGATATATGTGCGGTCATCCCCTTGATTGAGACCCACTTCCAAATCAATGTCCGACCCGCTGTCAATCATTGAGCCGGCTCTCACGCTGACCCCGTGATGCAACTGTCCAAGAACATTGTTGGTGGCGATGTCATTCACGTAGATGAGTTTCCTCAGATTCAGACCTTTGGAAGATAGCTCCGCCTTTGCCTGTCTCATTGTGTAACCTACCAGATTCGGCATTCGTATCTTCTTAGGAGACATAGAATTGATTACCAATTGAACACGGCGGCCCTTCTTCACGCTGCTTCCCGCCTTGGGATTCTGGCTGAAAATCGCACCTCTGGTGAGACTCTTGCTGTAGATCGAGTCTATGACATCGAGCCTGACACCAGCTCTCGAAGCAGAGTCGTGTGCCTGTTCTACTGTCATCCCGGTCAAATCAGGAACGACAATCACTTTGCCGTGGTTGGTAATAAGATTCAGGAATATGGCCGAGACAATCACAAGCAAGACCAGCGCCACGATAGCCATCAGGATGTTCTTCACTATCCAGTTGCCGAGTATATTTTTTAAAGCTCCCATCTAACTAAAGTTAAAGTATGAATATTCTTCTGAAGACACCGTCACAAAGCATAACGATGCCGATAATCATCACGATTATGCCGGCCACCCTGTTGAGCCATAGCAATTGGCGCATTCTGAACATCTTGCTCCAATGGCTGAACAGCCAGGAGAAGAGAAACCAGTAGACGGCAGAGCCGGCGGCCACTGCAAGAAGTATAGGCATAACGCTAAGATTGTGAGGCGCCACGTCAACGTGAAAAAGGGCGAAAAGAGCGAATATGACGAATATCGCCCCTGGATTCGAGAGACCGAGCAGCACCGCCTGCGCGAAATCGCTCAGAGACAGAGATGATCCCTCATTTTCGGCTCTCATCTTTCTGAAAGGATCTCTGAATGCCATAGAGCAGCCGAGAATCGCCACCACTATGCCTCCCACGATCAGAATTAGCTCTCTGTGCACGCTGATGAAATCCTCAGCTACCGCCAACGCAAATATGGCGATTATGGCGAAAATCGTGTCCACGAGAGTGGCTCCGAGGCCGGTAAAAAAGCCGACCCTGTGCCCGTAACTCAACGAATGCTGAATTACGAGAATGGCAATCGGCCCAATAGGGGCAGACGCGCACACTCCAATCACGAAGCCTTTGAATATTTCGCTGAGAATCATATAGACGTTATTAAGCGTGTAAGGTACAAAGGTACTAATTTTATTAATATCTTTGCAGTAATCATTGTCTATATGAAAAATCAGAATAAACTGTTTGCAGTCCTTACCGCACTATTCGTAGTGCTGATGTCAATCCCGTTTCTCGTCCCTCATTGCGGACTTTTCGCACTGGTAGGATTCGTCCCGCTGCTGTGTATGGAGAGAATCGCATCCCAAACCGGAGCCAAAAGATTCCGGATGTGGCACTACGGCGCATTCGTGCTGTGGAACGCTGCCACCACATTCTGGGTTTGCAATGCGACGGTCGGAGGCGGTCTGTTCGCAATTTTCGCCAACGCGTTCCAGATGTCACTGATCTTCGGCTTGTTCCGATGGAGCAAAAGGCATCTCAAAGACTCCTTAGCCTACATTTTTCTGGCAGTGATGTGGATAGCGTGGGAAAGAGCCTATTTCAGCGCACAGATCTCTTGGCCTTGGCTGACGCTTGGCAACGCTTTTGCAGGCAGCACTTCTCTAATTCAGTGGTACGAGTTCACCGGAACCTTGGGAGGA
>JBAYFJ010000089.1:0-8252 GCA_041667245.1 Bacteroidales bacterium
CCTTTGACAGCTAAAATGCACAGGAGACCGTTTTGATGTCAAAGGGTCGAGACAAATTTCGGGCAAAGAGCCACAGATCGCACAGAAGGCAGTTTCCGGAAAAACAGCCGCTACCCTTTGACACACAGATTGCCCAGAAGGCCGATTCCGTGTCGAATGGTCGGGATGGAAGGACGAGACTGGAGGAAAATTTAAACAAGAGTTTTAATCAATAATTTTAATCAGATGATTAAATATTGAAATTTAATGTATATATTTGTCGCGGAATCGAAGTCGATAACTGAAGGACAAACGACAGGATAGACGGAAAGGATGAACGAGAGAAAAAATCGGGTGGGAGAAACTGAAGAAATAACGGGAGGAAAGACGGAAAGAGATAATTATCAAAAAAAACGGATATGTCAGAAAAAACGGAAGAAAAAATTAAGGCAGCGGCACGCAAGATATTCAGGACCAAGGGGTTTGCCGCTACAAGGACGCGAGATATCGCGGAAGAGGCGGGGGTGAATCTCGCACTGCTGAACTATTATTTCAAAAGCAAACAGGATTTGTACAATGAGATAATGAGTGAGACTCTCAAACAGTTCGCAGCGACGATAATGGGGACAGCCAACAATCCAGACTTAAGCATTGAAGAAAGAATCGACAGACTGATCAACAATTACTTTGACAAATTCATCGAGGAACCGGAGATTCCTCTTTTCGTCATCAACATCGTTAATAGCCCTGACATTGAGTCTTTCATCAATAGAATCGGGATCAAAGGCCTCTTCAAGAGCACATTACTCTACAAGCAGATGGCTGAAGGATGCGAGAAGAAAGACAAAGACATCAGACAGATGCTTATTAATCTGATGGGACTCGCAGTTGCACCATTCTTCGCAAAGCCGATACTCAGGGTGCTTTTCGAAGAAGACCAGGAGGACTTCACAAGAATGATAAACGAAAGGCGGAAGCTAATCCCGATCTGGATAAAAGCAATACTTGACACATAAAAAAGAAAGGCGAAAATCGAATAAGAAACCCGAACCCGTAAGAAGACAGAAATCGTAAAAAGGGTAGGCCTCATTAGAGACCGGAACTTGTAAAGAGACCGGACCGGCAAGAAGAGAAAACTGTCAAGAAGACAGAAACCGTAAGAAACCGGACCGGCAAGAAGAGAAAACTGTCAAGAAGACAGAAACCGTAAGAGACCGGAACGCATAAGAAACCACAGAAAATAAAAAGACAGATAATATAAGAAACCCGTACCCGTAAAAAGGTTGGAAAACGAAAGAAGCAATGAACAAACTCATCACACGAATAACGGTCACCACGGCGACACTGATAGTGACCACAATGGGAGCCGGAGCAATTTCCCTTGAGGAGTGCTACCGACTCACGAAAGAGAACTATCCCGCGATACGTGAATACGATATGGCGGAAAAGCTAAAAGACTACTCTTTCTCCAACGCAGCCAGATCTTGGCTGCCGCAAGTCTCCGTCTCAGGTCAGGCAACCTATCAAAGCGACGTAAGCGAATTCCCGGAAAGCCTCCAAAAAATGCTTGAACAGACAGGCACCACCCTCGAGGGACTGTCCAAAGACCAATACAAAGCAACGCTCGAAGTCAATCAGACTCTTTGGGACGGAGGCGCCTCGAAAGCAGTCAAAGAACAAGCCCTGGCACAAGCCCAAGTCGACAAAGCCACAATAGACAAAGACATAGACGCCATCAAAAAGCAAGTCAACCAGATCTACTTCGGCATACTGCTGACCGACAACAACCTTCAACAACTCGACTACGCAAGAACGCTGCTCAAAAGCAACCTCAGGATGGCGAAATCAATGGTCGGGAACGGAACCGCACTGCAATCCGACGTCGACAACATCCAGGTAGAACTGCTCAGCATAGACCAGCAGACAATCCGACTCGAAAGCACCGACAGAACATACCGAAAAATCCTTTCATTGATGACCGGTACCATAATCTCCGAGACAGAACATCTGGAAATGCCACCTACGCCCAAAATAGACATTACATTGAACAAACGCAGCGAGCTCAAGATCTTCGATGCAAACTACAACCTCGCAGAGGCAAACAGAAAAAGCATAGCCTCCTCAGTAATGCCCCAGATAGGCCTGTACGCACAAGGATTCTACGGAAGACCGGGACTCGATCTGTTCGATGATATGATGAACAACAACTTTTCTTGGAACTATATAGCCGGGATCCGCCTCAGATGGAACTTCAGCGCATTCTACACCAAGAAAAACAATCTTCAAAAAATCGAAGTGTCACAGCAGAAAATAGACAATCAAAGAGAAACTTTCCTTTGGGGACAAGACATCGAAACCTCCAGACTCGGTGGCGAGATTGACAAAATGGAGAGAATCAAACAAAGCGACAACGAAATCTCACGACTCAGAAAAACAATAAGAGAAAGCGCAGAATCCAAGTACAAAAACGGCATCATCACGGCCACCGAACTGATAAGCAAAATCACGGACGAAAACAACGCCCTGCTTTCACTTCAGACCCACGAACTCGAATTGCTAAAAGACATATACGATCTAAAAGTCTCTCTAAATCAATAGAATAACATGAAAAAAACGATCATCCTCTCAGCCATTGCAATCATAGCGGCAAGCTGCGCAGACAAAAACCCATACGACGCACAAGGCTACTTCGAATCCACCGAGATCACCGTATCCTCGGAAGCCGCGGGAAGAATCATAGACTTGAATATAGAAGAAGGCCAAATAGTCGAGAAAGACCAAATAGTCGGGCATATAGACTCGCTACAACTATATTATTCAAAAGTTCAACTTGAGCAAAGCAATAGAGCCGTTCTCGGAAACCGTCCCGACACCAGAAAACAGATAGCCGCGCTCCGGGAGCAGCTAAGTAAAGCAGAAACGGAGAAAAACAGACTTGAGCGACTGTTCAAAGACAACGCCGCCACACAAAAGCAGCTGGACGACATCAACTCCCAGATCAAAGTGATTGAAAAACAGATAGATGCCCAGAAATCCGCTCTTGACAACACCCTCTCAAGCCTCAACGCCCAAGGACTCGCCATAGAAGCCCAGATTGGGCAAATCGAAGACAAAATCTCCAAATGCACCATCACATCACCCGCTAAAGGAACCGTGCTGAGCAAATATGCAGAAGAAGGAGAACTCGCCACCATAGGAAAGCCTCTCTTCAAGATAGCCGATCTGGATAACATCAGGCTTAGAGCCTATCTCACATCCGAACAACTCTCCGACATCAAAATCGGTGACAAAGTCCAAGTGTTCGCCGATTTCGGAAAAGGCAACACTAAAGAGTACACAGGCGCAGTGAGCTGGATCTCCGACAAGAGCGAATTTACACCCAAAAGCATACAGACCGAGAATGAGAGAGCCAATCTCGTCTACGCAGTCAAGATAGACATGAAGAACGACGGCTTCGTCAAACTCGGAATGTTCGGAGGCATAAAATTGTAACCGCAAAGCTGTATGTGCGAAATCTCAGCTAAAGGCATCCGTAAATCCTACGGAAAGACAGAAGCCCTCAAAGGCATAGACCTCAACGTGGACAAAGGCGAGCTTTTCGGAGTCATAGGCCCCGACGGAGCAGGCAAGACCTCGCTTATCAGGATACTCACCACCCTCATTCTCGCTGACGAAGGACAAGCCGAAGTCGACGGACTGGACGTGGTCAGCGACTACAAAAAGCTGAGGACGCGCCTTGGATATATGCCCGGCAAATTCTCCCTCTACGGCGACCTCACCGTCAAAGAGAATCTGGAACTTTTCGCCTCGCTGTTCGGAACCACAATCAAAGCCAACTACGACCTGATCAAGGACATATACGAACGACTGGAGCCCTTCGAAAGCAGAAGAGCGGCCAAACTCTCAGGAGGAATGAAACAGAAACTGGCGCTATGCTGCGCTCTGATCCATTCCCCGATAGCACTGTTCCTCGACGAGCCAACAACAGGAGTAGACCCATCCTCAAGAAGAGAATTCTGGGATATGCTCCGAAAGCTCAAGCAGAGAGGAATCACCATATTCGTCTCCACCGCCTATATGGATGAAGCCACCCGATGCGACAGAATAGCGCTTATGAGCGAAGGGACATTTCTGAAAACGGGAACACCCGAACATATCATCAGCGAATTCGGAGAAGCACTCCTTGCAGTCAGAAGCGATGAGATGTTCCGACTGCTCGGCGACCTAAGAAAGATTGAGGGAGTCAGGAGTTGCTACACCTTTGGCTGCTTCCATCACATCACCACAGATGACAAAACGCTCGCCGACAGACTCCCTGCGGCACTCTCCGTAGACTATCATCACAAAGGCGTCTGCGTGGAAAGGATAAAAGCCTCAGTGGAAGACTGTTATATGAACCTAACATTAGAAAGATGAACGACAAGAATGTCATAGAGGTAAGCAACCTCACCAAAAGATTCGGAGACTTCACGGCCGTGGACGGAATCTCCTTCAACGTGCGCAAAGGAGAAATCTTCGGATTTCTGGGAGCCAACGGAGCAGGAAAGACAACCGCTATGAGAATGCTTTGCGCACTGAGTTATCCAACCTCTGGAACAGGTCACGTGGCGGGATTCGACATCAGGACTCAAGCTCAGATGGTCAAAAAACACATCGGCTATATGAGTCAGGGCTTCTCCCTTTACGAAGACCTGAAAATCAAAGACAATCTGAGACTTTTCTCGGGAATCTACGGAGTCCCGGACAAAGAAATCGAAAGCCGATCCAATGCTATGCTCAAACAACTCGGAATCTACAACGATCGCAACAAACCGGTAAAAAGCCTGCCCCTTGGATGGAAACAGAAACTTTCATTCGCCGTAGCGATAATCCACGAGCCCGAAATAGTCTTTCTTGACGAGCCCACCGGCGGAGTGGACCCCGGCGCCAGAAGACAATTCTGGGAAATGATTTATGAGGCGGCGGCAAAAGGCGTCACCATCTTCATCACCACCCACTACATGGACGAAGCAGAGTACTGCGACCGCGTCTCGATGATGGTTGACGGCAGGATCGAGGCGCTCGACTCCCCCGCCGGCCTGAAACGGAAATACGGCGCCGAAACGATGGGAGACGTCTTCGAAACACTGGCCAGAGGAGCCAAAAGAGGAGAATGATATGGGCGAACTGAGAGCATTCATAAGGAAGGAATTCTTCCATATATTCAGAGACAAGCGAACGATGCTCGTCCTCTTCGGCATCCCTGTCGTACTGATAGCCCTTTTCGGATTCGCCCTGTCAGTGGAAATCAACAACATCAACATCGGCATACTCGCCTCCGACAGAGACCCAATGTTCGTGAAACTTGTCAGCAAGATTCAGCACAACAGCTACTTCAACGTAGTCGGGTGGCTCGACTCCCCCGACGAGATCGACCCTCTGATGCGCAAAAACAAAGTCGACGTCGTGCTTGCGTTCACCGGAAAAATCAATCCTGACGACCCGGGTGCGGCGAACATATCCATAATCACCGACGCCTCCAATCCTAACGCCGCAACATCAGAAGCGATGTACGTCCAAAAAATCATAAGCGACTTCATTAGCGAAGCAAATCCGACTGCCCCTCAGCAGATAGTGAGCGTCAACACCAGAATGCTCTACAATCCCCAGCTCAAAAGTTCCTACAACTTCGTCCCAGGGATTATGGGCCTGATACTGATTCTGATCGGCGCCCTCATGACCTCTGTGTCCATAGTCAGGGAGAAAGAAAGAGGTACGAAAGAAGTCATCCTCGTCTCTCCAGTCCGCCCTATGACCATAATGGTGGCGAAACTGATCCCGTATTTCGTGATATGCTCGATAGACCTATCCATAATCCTCATTCTGTCCTTCACCATTCTGGGCGTACCGATGGCCGGAAGCCTATTCTGGATAATGGTCATCTCGCTTATCTACATACTGTTGGCTCTGTCCATCGGACTCCTTGTCTCCGAACTCGCAGACACTCAGCTCATTGCGATGATTGTGTGCGCCGTACTGTTTATGCTGCCGATTCTGATGTTCAGCGGAATGCTTTTCCCGATAGAGAGTATGCCTAAGATCCTTCAGCCTGTCTCACTGATCATCCCCGCAAGATGGTACATCAGCGCTATGAGAAAGATAATGATAGAAGGCCTTCCTATAATATACGTGCTTAAAGAAATGCTGATACTCATCGGGATGACCGCAATCATCCTCACGGCAGCATTCAAAAAATACAATTACAGACTACAATAAATTATGTCAGCATTTAAATACCTCTTTGAGAAAGAAGTCCTGCAATTCGAAGCCAACCCGTTTATGCCCAAACTGATACTCATCTTCCCGATGATTGTGATGCTGGTCATCCCTTGGATAGCCACGATGGACATAAGCCACGTCAGCCTCAGCGTGATAGACCTGGACAAGTCGACAAGTTCGGAGCAACTCGTCAAGAAAGTCGAAGCTTCCGAATATTTCCGTCTCCGCACTTACAGAGGATCCTTTGAGGAAGCCCTCGAAGACGTGGAGACGGGACAAGCGGACGTGGTGCTACAGATTCCGCACGGCTACGAGAAAGACATTACAAACGGCATCCATGCCGAAGTGTTCATCGCCGCCAATTCCGTGAACGGCACCAAAGGCAGTCTCGGTAGCAGCTACCTCAGCGCAATAGTATCAGACCGTGGCAAGACTCCGGTTACAGTGAGCACCCAGAACTTGTACAACAAGACACTGAATTACAGACTGTATATGGTCCCGGCGCTCACCATTGTCATTCTCATCATACTCTGCGGCATACTCCCGGCCCCCAACATAGTCGGGGAGAAAGAAAGCGGCACCATCGAGCAGATGAACGTCTCCCCCGCAAGCAAACTGGATTTCATCCTCGCCAAAGACGCATTCTACTGGATTCTGGGACTGATCATATTCACGATAGCCTTCGCCATCGGAAAACTCATCTACAGAATAGCCCCCTTCGGAGGATATGTCGACATCTACCTCGCAGCCATACTGTTCATACTGGTGATGTCAGGAATTGGACTTCTCGTGTCCAACTACTCAGGCACTATGCAGCAGGCCATCTTCCTGATGTTCTTCATAGTGATGACATGTATGCTGATGAGCGGTCTCTTCACCCCGATCAACTCAATGCCTGGATGGGCAAGAGCATTGACCTACGCCATTCCGCCGCGCTATTTCGTGGACATAATGCGAAGCGTCTGTCTGAAAGGCAGCACTGTGGCCGACCTTTGGCTCGACTACACAATGCTCGCAGTCTTCGCAGCGGGACTGAACATTCTCGCTGTCATCAGCTACAGAAAACAGTCATAAAGTTAACTTTTAAAATTATTTAACTAATTAATTGGACATTGTGAATTTTTTTAATTATTTTTGAGACCGTAATTAAAAACACACACAATGGCAAAAGTCATCAGCCAGACAAATCTGGGTTATGTAATCTTCCTTTCCATAGTAGCCGCCACCGGAGGAATACTCTTCGGCTACGACACTGCGGTAATCTCAGGCACCACAAGAATAGTAGCCGACCAATTCTCCCTCACAACTATGCAGCAGGGATGGTACGTTGGCTGCGCCCTCATCGGATCCATCATAGGAGTGTCCCTTGCGGGAATAATGAGCGATGGAATAGGGCGAAAGAAAACTATGCTCATATCCGCAATTATGTTCAGCATATCAGCCATCGGATGCGCCGTATGCTCAGGATTCGACCAGCTCGTGGTCTTCAGGATAATCGGAGGCTTCGGAATCGGAGTGGTGTCGATTGTCTCACCTATATATATATCGGAAGTGGCCATACCAAGCAAGAGAGGCACCCTGGTGTCCCTCTACCAATTGGCCGTAACAGTCGGATTCTTGCTCGCCTACCTAATCAATTACGTCATACTCAACAATGTAGAGAAAGGCGCCGGATTCACATCCTCATCGATGAACACGCTATTCAACACGGAGTACTGGAGAGGAATGCTTGGATGCGAGACCATCCCCGACCTGCTTTTCCTGATAGTGATCTTCTTCATTCCTGAAAGCCCGAGGTGGCTCATTGTGAAAGGCAGAGGCCAGAAGGCCACATCCATACTCGACAAGATCTACAGATCCGACGCGCAGGTGCAAGAACAGATAGCCGTCACTCAGGCATCGATAAAAGGCGAAAGCAAATCAGAATGGAAAGCACTGCTTGAGCCGGGCATACTTACGGCAGTCATATTCGGCTCCGCAATCGCCATACTCGGACAATTTATGGGCGTGAACGC
>JBAYFJ010000090.1:0-8032 GCA_041667245.1 Bacteroidales bacterium
CCATAGCTCCTTGACATACGTCTTGCCTATGACGCTCTCGTATGAATCGACCTTGTCGGACGCGAAGGCCTCCGCGTCGGCGATGCTCTCGAAACGGTTTGTGGCCGTCTCCCGGGCTCTCCTGTCATAATCGTAATTGGATTCTCCGGGGATTCTGGCCGGTGGGTCGGATTCGCCCCAGGCCATAAGGCCGGAATAATCCCTATGCTCCTTGTTGTTGTCTCTCTGGTTGAAGACCGCGTTGCGCTCAAGACCGTGCTTGAGCATCATATACTCGTCAAGCTGCTCAAGCGTCAGGCCTGTCTTCTTGGCGATTTCCTTGCGTATCTCGATAAGTGGCGTGAGCCTCTCGTAAAAGTAGCGCTTATGCTCCTCGGCGTTGATGCTGTCCAGCCTGTTGAGGGCTTTCTCGGTGTCCTCGAAGTCGCGTATCGGCTTTCCGGACTCCTTGGCTATGGCGTCCTGAAGGCGCTCAACGGAAAGAAACTGATCCTGAAGCCTCTCCTGCATCGCGTCAGAGATGGACAGAGTGGACCTGCTGTATGCCGAAGCGGCATCTTCCGCCGAGCCCTCCTCGGCATCCCTGAACCTCGTTTCGCGCTCTTTCACCGACTTCCCCTCCTGTCCGCTCAGATCCGTACCGTCGACGGCCTTCTGATACTGCTTGGCGGCCTCATCTAAGATACCGCCTTTCTTAGGCGAATGATATGACTGGTAAAGCAGAGACTTGGCGTCGTTAAGAGAGAAGGAGCCTCTGATAGTCAGACCCATATTCCCCAGCAGCTTCTTCAGCGACATCATCGCTCTGGCGATAAGGGACAATTCATCTTTGCTGTAGTCCATCCTCTCTGCCAGCCTGGCCATCCATTCCTCCATTGCCTCCGAGATGTCGCCGCCGTACCTCATTGACAATGCGGCCACTTTGGCCTTTATCCCTTTGGTAGCGCTCTTGTACAAGCCGAAGAAGAAGGCGTTCGCCTCTTCCTCTCCTACTAGACCCCTGATTCCCTTGTGCCCGACAGCCTCGTGCAGTATCGTCCTAACGACATCATCGGAATCGGAATGGTTCTCCGGGCACACGAAGATACGGCCGTTCTTATAACACCCCTTCGCCTTGCCGTGGCCGGAAGGCATCCGCTCCGCCGTGACGTATTCCACAATGACGTTGAGGGCTTTGGCCGTGTCCTCGGCCGCTTGCCTGATGGCCCCTGCGGACTTGCCCTCCACAGGCGCCTCCGCGCCTTCCGACAACGCCTCGGCAAGAATGTCCGATGGCTCTTCAGGCATAATATTAGTCTTTCCCGCTTCATAAGAGCCCTCAATTTCGCTCTCGTCTAAAAGAAATTTTCCTTTATCGTAGGATTTCTCAACTCCTTTTAGTAGATTCGCAACAGATATAGAGTTATTGGAATAGCGGGAGGGGGCTTCCTCTGGAACTGCGCCCTCATTTTGACCAGCCAATAACTCTATTTTCGTCACTTCATACGTATAGGGCTTTATTTCTTTGTTACCATCCTTATATTCTTTAATGGTCGTTTTTACACGGTATTTGTTACCACCAATGCTTGCGGCGCCATAATAACGGTGTATTAGAACGTCGGGGTTAACCTTATTGTCGACATTTCTTTCATTCTTGTTCTTTGTGTAATCAGGATGAATTTCTGCTTCTATACTGCTTGATATAATATCTTTCAACTTCTTTAGCACGGACAAATGCGTATCAAAATCATCACTCTTCGATATGGACGTATTATTAAGATACTTTTCCACAGCTGCATTACTAATGTGATAGGTTTTCTCCGTACCCGTACCGTCAGTGACTTTTCCATCTCCAACGATATTGTTCCGGGCCCATTCATCTGCCTGCGCAATGGCTTGTTTTCCGGAATCGCTGAAATCGTGCTTCGGTACATTAACTATCTTTACGGTCTTCCGCGATAATCCCGGTGGAACAATGCCATTTTCTTCAACTGCCCTTTTTTGTGTTTCCTCAAATGACTTGGGATCGCTTGAAAACTGGAACATAGTATCAGCGGTTTTCCCTGAACTGTAGTCATTCGGGTTGATCCCTTTGGCAAGATCCGAAAGCGTCATATTCTGCAAATCGTCAATAGACACGTTGGACGCCTCCTCCATTGACCAGGCGGAGAACGAATCCCTTACCCACGTCCAGAACCCCTTCAGCCAGTCCTTGAATCGGTTGATGAGCGAAATGGCCTTTGCTGATTCCAGCATATTCTTATTGGATAGGACTGCTTTCGCGATCTCATCCAGCTTCTCAGCGCCTTTGTTCCCTACAAGTCTTGACAGGCACTCGCCGGCTATCGCATAGTCGGTCTTGAGATCCGAATAATTCTCATCTCCAGTCACTTCATCCCAGATAGGCATCTGCTTCATCAGCTCGACACCTCTGGTATAAAGCTCCGGATTGGATTCCTTTAGAGCCGCAAACCACAAATGCGTGTACTCGTGGATAGGCGTGTTCGGATTCATCTTCTCCTCGTTGAGGTAGATCACCCCTTGGGAAGCGCAGCCATATACGACCTTATTGTCATCCCTAAAAAAAGTCACGTCCGCATTAACCTCCTCTCGCTGGGCAAGTCCTGTGGTGTCCTTGTACTCCCCACTATAAAGGGATTGCTTGATAGACCTGATGATTTCAGCCAGAGGCTTGCCTTCTGCATTATTCAGAGCCTTCTCCGAATAGAAACTCTCAACAATATGAGCATTGCCGTTATTGTTAATGCCCTTATTCACACGTCTTGATACGACAATGCTTATGCCTTCATCTTCTCCATTGTCATCGAAGTTGGACACTGTCGCATTATGATTGCTGATCCTTATTGTGACAGCATTACCCGATTCTGTTTCAAAAGTCTTGTATTGACTAGACTTGCCATTGTCAGATGAACCGATAGCTTTTGCGACCTCTCCAATGAAATTTTTGGCATTATTACCTTTTTTATCGTATTCTAATGCTAACTTATCAAGATTATTTAGTACCTTCGCACCATCAGTACTTGAAACGACAGTGCCTTGTGCCTCGTCTTCGGACGTGAGCCGCGCGGTTTCAGGTGCTGATTTTTGTCTTTTTGCAAATACGCCGTCCTGCTTCTCCGCCATACGCCGCAATTCCTCACCTGTACGTATCTCAACTGACACTCCGCTGTCTTTCAGCATCTTCATAACCGCCTCAGTCGCCAGTCTTCCGGAATCCGAATTATATTGCAACATATCAGGATTGCCCTTCTGATACAAGACCTGTTTGCCGGTCTCTTTGGCAATCCTCGCCGCCTCCGCAAGAATGCCCTTAGGCTTCACATCCTTTGAGTTGGCCCTACTCTGCTCTGACTTAAGTCTGTCTATCTCTTCCTGAACGAGCTTTTTATTTGCCCCCGGATTGTCCTTTATCTCTTCAAGATGCCTAATTTCTTTCTCCGCATCCGATTCGCTTTTGCTTTTCTCCGTTTCTTGTGTATCTTTGCTGACAGAAACGCCTTTCAAATCCGGAATCAGCGTCGCCTCAGTGCGATTTGCGCCGGTGAGAGAGGCGTTTTGGGCTTTCCACATAGTAACAGCCGCAAGTTCTTTACGGCCACTTCGTTTTTCTTCAATGAAAATAGTTGTTCCATCTGGATACTCTTTAGAATATACTACGCTATTTTCGCCATTGTTGCCTTTGCTGATTTTAATTGAATCGTAATTATCGACTATCTCCGGTATCCTTTCAAAATCCTTAGCCGTTATTGGAATCTGACCGCGTTTTAATTCTTCATTTTCCCCGTGTTTTTTAAGAGTATGACGAATTGCGCTATTGTCTATCGTGTGAATATAGCTTTCATCTACATCTATGCCTTTTAACCTCAAATCGGAACTGAGTTTTTCTGTAACTCGCGAGACTATCTTTTTTAGGAGTGTAGAGGCATTCGTTTTAGCGGAATCCACCAAATCCTTGATAGATCCCTTAAAGTACTGGAATCGTCCGTCTTTTCCTTCGGTCCCCCCTATTTGCCCTTCTGCTCCTGCATCGCTTTGAACAGAAGTGCCATTTTGCTCTCCTTCAGCAGCTGCTCTTTGTTCTTCTTGTTGACTTTGTCTGTCTCCTGCCTGCCGCTCTGCGGCTCGCACTGAGGTGTCGTATGTTCTGACTTCATAACCTAACTCGTTTAGAATTTCTTTTAGTATATCTTCCTTGGTCTTGGCCCCGCCGCTGAAGACATCCATTTGTCCCTGCGCCGCGAGCGATGCCTCTCTGTTATACGATTCAAGCGTCTTCTTCAGCAGCGACGTCCTCTTGGCGTTCAACGCGTCCGCGAGCATCTGCACTGTCGCCTCGGCGATGACGTCATCACCGAAGAGATCGCCCTGACGCACATACCACTGGGCCGATTCGCCGAACTTGAGGTCCCCTCCCTTCTTGCCCGCATAGACTATTGACACGGCGTCGGCAAGCTCCGTTCTTAGAGTGTAACCCTCTATCGTATTGTTGGCGATTATCTGCGCTATGGCCGAAGCCACGGACTTGCGCAACATCGCATCTGACATTGCCGAGCGAAGAGCATCCTCCTCAAGAACCGAGCCGAGAAGCATTGATTCCACGAGATCCATACCGGTACCGGATAGTTTTGCCCCGTCCCGCATACTCTCGACCTGCTCCTTGGCCACAATGCCGTAGTCAGCCATTATTCCGATAAGGGAATCAACGCCGCTTGCGTCAGAGTAAAGTTCGTTAATATCCTCATATCCGCTGATAAGCGTCGCTATCTGTCCTAAGACATCACCGCTCATCGTCTTGCCCGCCTTAACTGCCTTCTCCGTCCTGTTCTGCGTCTTCTTGTCGTCGGCGTTGAATTTTGCGAAGGTTGGCGTGCTGTACTCCATCTTGTCGTCCGGCACGAACACGACCCGCGGATGCTCAAAAGAATCGACTTGTTCAGCGCTGAAACCGTATTTCTGTGAATATTTGCTCAGATACCCCACGTATTTGCCGTCCGTGCCGTTCTTGGCCGCCATCTGTCCCGCCATAGTGCGGTCGTTGCCGCTAAGCACGATGCCGTCGTCAGATACGAACACGGGCGTCTGCAAAGCTCTCTGGTCGTAATCGGCCGCTTTTGCCTGCACCGCCTCTTGTGCCCCCTTGTCCTTCTCGTAATCCCTGTCGTTGACCGTCTTGCCGTTCTCATCCACGGGGAATCCGTCACTCATAGCAAAGCCGTTGAACGGATTATGCGAAGGCGTCATCGCCATTGCGTCCGTCAGCACGTAATGCCCCCGAACGGATTCCCCTGACGAGAGCAGGAGCTCGTCCGAAAGACCGTCAATCTTCTCAGCCTCGTCCCACCTTTGGCGGATGCCCGGAAATCCCGATTCGGCCGCCGCCTGATTTTGCCTCGCGGCCTGTCTTCTCTGCTCTCCGGCTATCGTCTTGCCTGATTCCGCCGCCTGATTGTATCTGACGAGAAGTCCCTTCAAAATCTCCGCTCTGGCGCGCTTCTCGTCAAGGTCGTCCTGATAGGAATCCAGCTTCTTGTTATCAATGCCCCTGAGAGCTTCCTTCTTGAAGGCCTTCTCAATGGATGCCGCCTGTTTGCCGAGCTCAGACAACTGGCTTTCAAGGAACTCCTTTGTGCCCACGATTCTTTTCTCGTTGGCGTCATTATAGACGCACCAGGCCTCTGGGTCCTTCTGCCATAGAAGGAACTCATTAACAACCTTTCCACCTTTTCTGTTCTTGCGCATCGGCAACGGATTGCCCCTAAAGTCCTTCGGGGTCTCGGCCTCATCAGATTTCCGGCCGGTAATGTTGCTTTTCTCAATTTCTTGTGTATCTTTGCTTTCAGAAACAGCGTTTTCGGGAGTAGCCGTGTCATTCCCGATGCCCTTCGGGGTCTTAACAGTGTCCGTCGTATTGTTACGGGCGCTGTTTTTCTTTTCAAACATTGTAAGTAGCCACGTCTTCTTTGCACCGTCCCAAGTAAGTCGTACTGATGCCTGATACCTGTCACTCCCCAATTGCACTCTGTTCTCACTTCTACCTATAATTTTCATATCATCAAGTATATCCTGAATATTATCCAGAATTTCAGGATGATATTTTAAAAGTTTAGCAAGTCCGAATCCATCACTTTTGCCTGTTCCTTCCTCGCCCCATACAAGATCTATGTCGCCAACATCCTTATGGTGCAATACAGCAATTGCCTCCCCACTCTTTTTCTTTAGCAAGAAAGCGACAGCCTCGTTTGCCTTTCCTTTAAACTGATCGTAAACATCTCCAAAAGGCCCCTTCCCAATGGGTTCGATATTATTCTCCGAAACCGTTGACTGATTGGCATATTCTTTCTCAAGCGCCGTCAGGCTGTCAAGCCGTTCCTGCAAAACCCCGATATTAGCCTGCAATCCGTCTCTTTCGGACAGATCACCGTTCTCGTCACACAGCCTCTGCGCTTCTGCGACAAGAGCTTGCTGGCTGACAACCGCGTTATGCACGTATTTGAGAGTGTCCTCACTGCCGTGCCCCTGCCTCGCAGTGTTCCATTTGGCCCACGCCTCGGGACTTGCGTTCCACAGATCCGTCTGATTGACGGCGCCGTCCTCGTTCATCGGTATCGGAACGCCGTCAATAGCGTCATTGACAACGACCCCAGCCTCATTGCCCTGGCTGTCTCCCGCCACCTTGGCTGCTTCTTCTGCCTGAGAGGCTTCGGAAGATCGCTCCTCAGCCGTCTTGCTTTCCTCGGCTATGATGGCATCCGCTCCGCCGTGACGTATTCCACAATGACGTTGAGGGCCTTGGCCGTGTCCTCGGCCGCTTGCCTGATGGCCACTGCGGACTTGCCCTCCACAGGCGCCTCCGCGCCTAACGACAACGCCTCGGCAAGAACTTCGGACTTCGCATCCGGAGAAATATCCGGGGAATCCATATTTATCGCCCTGTCCATTTTGCTCTCATCTAAAAGAAACTTTCCTTTATCGTAGGATTTCTCAACTCCTTGAAGTAACTTTGAGACCTCAAGGTATTCGATTCTGTTTTCAGAATGCGCCCCTTGGGCTCCAAGAGCTGTTTGTTTTTCAAGCAGCTCTATTTTTGTTACTTCATAACAAGGTCCTGCAGAACCTCATTTATGAGATTGCGGACCAGGTAAGGGACGTGGTAAACAACCAGCTCCTGCCAAAGATGGTCCGTCTCGGCTTCCCGCTGAGAGGATTGACCTTCGACTGGGACGAACCGGTCGACTACACTCCCGAACAGCAGGTATCCTACGAGACCATGCTGCTGAACAACTTCGATGTGGACGGCAGCTACTTCGCGGATAAGTACGGCATCCCTGTCGTAGAAAGACGCTCGACGGCACTGCCGGCCATCCAGTCCGCAGACGCCAAACAGGAAAACTCCAAAGGCGGCGGCCGTCAGACTAACGCCAGGGGAGATTTTTTCGACTAGGCCCCTCTGACTATGAGGGGCTTCACAGACGCTATGAAGCCATACTGGGCGGTCTCAACCTGGCATCGGGGAAAAGCGGAGTTCCGGAAGACAGGGCGAAAGCGCTGACCGAAAAATTCAACAGTATGATGAAGGCTCTCTACAGGGAGAAGGGAGCCGAGATGCGTATTGAGATACTGAACGAGAAGGAGGTGGAGGACTTCATCGGCGAGCACGCCGACATCCTCGACTCCACCTTCGCCGGGACGAAGATGTCCGACACGATGAGACGCTCCCTTCAGGAATCGGACTACGTCTTCTCCGGGATGAAGACATTCCACGAGCTGAACGAGGCCTTTCCATCACTGCTTGACGACAAAGGCGAGCGGAAGCCGTTTGAACGCTTCTTGAACGATGTTCAGAGGATAGACAGCACCTACAACAGGAACTATCTCCGCTCCGAGTACAACTTCGTCGAAGCCAGCTCAACGATGGCAGGCAAGTGGGAGCAGTTCGAGGCCGATGGGGACGACTACTATCTCCAGTACAGGACCGCAGGTGACAGCAAGGTGAGGCCGGAACACGCCGCCCTCGACAGAGTGACCCTCCCTC
>JBAYFJ010000091.1:0-7980 GCA_041667245.1 Bacteroidales bacterium
CTGACGTTCTCAACAGAGTGGCGGAGATGCCGAACGGAGCTCCTCCGGACGCCTTCAGGGATCTTCTTCCGGACCGATGGTCAAAGAAAGAGCAGGGCAACTAACCCTGCTCTTCTTATATCAGCCCTATGGCTTCCCGGAGACGCTTACGTTTCGCAAGTAAGAACTTAATGATAAACGCTCACAGGCATCTGTCAGAGTAAGAAATATACAATATTACCGCTATGATTTTTTGATGACATCAGATTTGTCAGACCTATAATTGTTGAATGATTCGATGTCTTCTCCCTTCGGGCTCATCCGCCTCGCGGATGAGCAGAGATAGAAGGATCACGCTACACGGGATAATAGTAAAAAATAGTAACGATGATTCCATCACGAACCCTAAGACAAACGTGGTCATCACGCTCCGGGTATAGTGAATACTGTTTGTCACCGTCATCATAAGTCTTGACATACCGCGGCTTGCCCGATTTGAAATTGTCAAGTTTCGATAACGGGTCCCCGACCCTGATGCCGCCATCTATTTCTAACGTCAAGACCGCAAAGCATCGGTCCTCGACTACGAAATTCTTTAACTTTCCCGTCTCTTCAAAATGGAACCAGGTTTTTCCATAATCATAGTCTTCACTAACACCGAATTCGTCATAATGTTTTTGATAGTTATCAGGCTTGCCGAATTTAGCGACCATCTGATCATAAGTCATATTCTGGTCCACGCACATACCTTCCACATCCTGTGCGAACGCATTGAAGGACAGCATAACAACAAAAGACAGTAATAATAACTTTTTCATCATAATAAGTATTAATTGACACTAAATATTGAAATCTCTTCTTTCTTTTCTTCATCGCAAATTATACCTCTAATGCCCAAGACCTCATTCTTCCCGTCGTTCCATTTTAATTCCCCGTTAATAAGGGCCTCCGGATTTGCGCTTTGCCTTGTCCCGTTTTTTGAAATAATGCCATAGTATAGGTGGAGGTGGGGCTCAGCGACATTATAAGCGTTTCCTGTTCTTCCCGTGTAAGCCAGTAGCTCTCCACGATAGACCTTATCGCCCTTATTATAAGGATTCCCTGTACGTGGATTAATGGCTACTGGAGTCCCAGCCATAAGATGCCAATACCCAATTTGTACAATTGAGCCATTTAACTTACCTATAATGTTAATTCTATTACCGGCCCCGTTGACATCTCCTTCGTATCCAGATGGATAATCATCAGTTGTTTTATCAGGCTGCTCTGTAACATACTGTCCTCCGATTTCTCCGTCAATCATAGCATAAACAGAAGTTCCTACTTCCGCATATAAATCCAGCCCGCTATGTAACTTCTTTCCTCCATTTCTCACATACCCATAAGTCCCTCCAGTTAATCCGGAAGCCCCCGGTGATGCGATGAGCATTTTCATCAAAGGATTGCCGATACCTCTGCTAAGATCCACGCAAGGACGTGCGGTACCGAAGTCAAAGAGCGCGCTCCTGAAATACGCCGTAGCATACACATCATTCTCCACCTTTAGAGTCACGTTGAAATCCTTGCCATAGAAATCTCCCGTCCACCTGTCAAAATACGAACCGCTGTGGGGCATAGCCTTGCAAATCACTATGCGTCCTTTCGAGTATAAACCGCTCCCTTTGACGTCTCCCGATCCAGTACCGCCTCTTGTCAAACTCACAGTGTACTTGACTAAATCTGAAGAATCACGGCGGGCTATGATTAGAGACGACTTTAAGGTATCAAATATAGTATCGGAATCCTTTCTGCCAACATCGCTGCCGCTACCATCGCCAGATCCCGTACCGCTGCCCCCTCCGCCGCCACCATTACCGAAATTAATCGTCGGGACATTCAAATTGTTATCATCTTCCTCGTTTTCCTTTCGCTCAACTTCCGCGACACATAGACTCCTTGCAATCTCTCCGCCATAGACCCCTTCATCATCATTGTAAGTCTTTGTTTCCCGAGGTTTCCTGATCACGCTAACAATCTTTACGTTGTTGTAAGAATTGGCTTGATTCCGATCTATTAGTTCCCCGAGTTTTACAGGGCCATTGCCGTAAAAACAAACGTTACGGAAAGCCCCGTCAAGATTGCTGTAAATCGCGATGCCCTCGAATTGCCCCTTTTCGAGATAGGTGAACGAATCAACGCCATATTTTTCCAGACAGGTCTTTGAAGGTATAAGAGCGGCAATAAATGTGCTCACCTTGTTTTTCGAAGTGTCAATCACTTCGATAAGGAACTTCTTGACAATAGTAATGTCATTTGTGTTAATTTGTAATTGGACCGAATCCTGAAGAGAAACATTAAATACTGATTCCTCCTCAATGAAAGGCACCTGAGTAACGTGACATCCTTTGAAGTCCAGTTCTTCGGTTCTTGTTCTGTCAAGAAGTGATTCCAGACTTACTAAATCTTCTTTTCTTGACTCTGATTTTGTCGAAAGCCCATTGGAGATTGACGGCATATTCAAGTAAAGAATGTTCTCTTTCGAGACCATAATATCCTTAAAAGCGCCTCTTTGATTTATCTCGCTTTTGCGAGTCGGCATTCTTGGAAGGTCCTGCTTCGCGCAGAAAGTAAGTATGCCGAAAAATATCAGAACGATGATTAAGATTTTAGGTCGCATAATTACAGTTTATTCTAAGGTTTAGACAAATCGCAAATACGTTCACTTGGCAAGAGTAACCCCTCAAATATAATATAAATTTCTAAAACAATTATTATTTTAAATGATTATCCGCAATCCGTACAGTGATACTATCTTACTCTATGGGCATTGCATCGCATTCCGTCAGACGTTTCGCGGGCTAAACGCTGGATTAACACCAGCGTCATCGTAGCGGCATCTGCTTTGCCAGACCTATATCTTGTCCCCTGCCAGCAAAGCTGTCAAAGGAAACTGTCAAATATAGCTGTCAAAGGAGACTGCGACAGATTGAAGCCAGTGACGGATGCCAACAATTCCATTAAGCGGTAGAATAATTCCGCTGTGGCTAATCATACTTCGATTATTATTATTTAAATTAGCCGAATCTAAAAAATAGAAATAATGATTTTACCAGATAATTTCTCTCCTCAAGAACGAGAAGAATGCGCAAAAAGCCTATTCCGCAACGGCTACAATTGTTGCCAGTCAGTTCTGTTGGCGTTTGCGGACGTCTTGGAACTGAACGAGAAAGCCAAATCTGAAATCCTCTCTGTCATCGGCTCCGGCTTCGGGGGCGGTATGGGCAGAATGAGAGAAGTCTGCGGCGGCTTCAGCGCAATGGTAATGATGGCCGGTTTTATTGCTCCGGCACAAGACCCGTCAGCAAAGGCCGCCCGCACTGTCAATTACGCTATGGTACAAGATTTTGCGCGACAATTCAAAGACCGGAACGGCGGCAGCATAATCTGTGGCGAACTTCTGGGAATAACCAAACGAAGCGTAACGGAAAATCCGGAGCCGTCTGACCGTACTCCGGAATATTACAAAAAGCGGCCGTGCGAACAAATTGTAGGCACGGCCGCACATATCTTAGCTGAAAAGCTGATGTCTATGGATTAGGCATTCAACGCCTGATCAACGGAAACGGCGATTGCCACTGTAGCTCCGACCATAGGGTTGTTGCCCATCCCGAGGAATCCCATCATCTCAACGTGAGCAGGAACAGATGAAGAACCTGCGAACTGAGCATCTGAGTGCATACGACCCATTGTGTCAGTCATACCGTATGAAGCAGGACCCGCGGCCATATTGTCCGGATGCAGCGTGCGCCCTGTGCCTCCGCCAGACGCAACTGAGAAATATTTCTTACCAGCAAGAAGACGCTCCTTCTTGTAAGTACCCGCAACAGGGTGCTGGAATCTGGTAGGGTTAGTGGAGTTGCCTGTGATGGAAATGTCCACGTTCTCGTGCCACAAAATAGCCACTCCCTCGCGAACATCATCAGCGCCATAGCAGCGGACGCTGCCGCGTACTCCCTGAGAATATCTTTTCTCGTTGACAATAGCCAGCTTTCCGGTGGCATAGTCGAACTGTGTCTGAACGTAAGTAAAGCCGTTGATACGGGATATGATCATAGCCGCATCTTTTCCGAGTCCGTTAAGGATGACGCGGAGAGGATTTTTGCGGACCTTGTTCGCCATCTCCGCAATCTTGATCGCACCTTCTGCGGCAGCGAAAGATTCGTGTCCTGCGAGGAATGCGAAGCACTCGGTGTCTTCGCTAAGAAGACGGGCGGCCAGATTGCCGTGTCCGATTCCCACTTTACGATCATCCGCTACAGATCCGGGGATACAGAAAGACTGAAGTCCCTCACCAATGGCCTCGGCAGCCTCAGCGGCTGTCTTTACGCCCTTTTTGATAGCGATAGCCGCACCGATGACGTAAGCCCATTTGGCGTTTTCAAAGCAGATTCTCTGAGTGTCCTCACACATTTTGTAAGGATCTATGCCCTTGGCATCGCAGATAGCCTTTGCCTCATCAATATTCTTTATTCCATATTTTGCAAGAGCGGCATTGATCTGATCAATGCGACGCTCGAAGTTTTCAAATAATGCCATAGTCTCTTACTCTTTACGTGGGTCAATATATTTCACAGCTTCAGCGAAGCGGCCGTAAGACCCTTTCGCCTTCTCGATAGCCTCAGGACCTGTGGCGCCTGCTTTTAGAGCGTCCATAAGTTTGCCGATGTTCACGAATTCATATCCGATGACCTCGTTGTCGGCATCAAGAGCCATTCTTGTGCAGTAGCCTTCGGTCATTTCCAGATAACGGCAGCCTTTGAGTTTTGTGCCGTACATAGTACCTACCTGACTGCGGAGATTCTTTCCTAGATCTTCCATCGCGCCTCCTACTGACAGACCTCCTTCAGAGAAAGCGGACTGGGTGCGGCCGTACACGATCTGAAGGAAAAGTTCTCTCATAGCGGTGTTGATGGCGTCACAAACGAGGTCTGTGTTGAGAGCCTCAAGAAGCGTTTTGCCTGGGAGTATCTCAGAAGCCATTGCGGCTGAGTGAGTCATTCCGGAGCATCCGATTGTCTCGACGAGAGCTTCTTCGATAATGCCGTCCTTGACATTAAGGGTCAATTTGCAGCAACCCTGCTGAGGAGCACACCAGCCGATACCGTGAGTAAGGCCGGATATGTCTTTGATTTCTTTTGCGTGCACCCATTTTCCCTCTTCAGGGATAGGCGCATTGGCGTGTTTGGCGCCTTTTGCAACGCAGCACATCTGCTGCACTTCTTGTGTGTAAATCATAATATCGAATTTAATGAATTATTCTTCTTGCAAAGGTACGGCAGATTTTTGTAATAATTGAGAATTTTGAAAATATTCTTTCGGTTCATTTCCGTCGGAAGACTTTGAAATGGGTCATTCCCTTAACCTGATGAAGTTTCACGGAAAAACTCCATGTTGGAATCGAATCAGTGGACAACCAACCTTCTTGTACCGCAGCGAAAGTCGCCACAACGCAAACAGGAATGGCAGAGTAAGCGACAGGGACAAAGGGCAGGGTTAACGGTAGCATAAAGAGCAGAAAGCCGGTAGCTTTGTTCGCAAAAGTGTGCAAAAAGATATCGTTTCTTTTCTTTGCCAAGTTGCGAATAAATGTTGAGACTTTGACCAAAGCTATGACGGCCGCCCAAATCCACAGATAAAGAGGTATGTCCAGCATTGGCAATATTTTAGTCAGACAGACCATTACAAACAGTAAATCTGCAATGGAATCCAATTTTGCGCCCTTGTCACTCTCCGTATGGGTTCTTCTGGCTATGAAACCGTCAAGCATATCCGAGACGCCGCAATAGACATAGCAAATGTAAAAGAACGCGGACAAAGCAGTGATGAACAACAATGCCAAAGACACTGCTATCCTTGTGTAAGTCAGTATGTTTGCTACTTGATTTTTTAATTCTTTCATTATTCTAATCCTTCCACTTACAGCGAGGTTCTGACCGCCTCCCAAATGTCTTATTAGCCGAATCGGCTAATAGCAGCCGGAAGACGAGTCAAGTATCTTTGAGGTTGTCATAATCAATTGGAGTTCGGATTTTCTCAAAAAACGTTTCACAAAGTTATCATTATTTTCAGAAACCGCAAGTCTTTGATGTCGCAATGAAACAATCATTATCCGCTTTCCTTACAGAAAGTCAACCTGGCTGCATTAGGTTAATGTTTTCTGTATCTTGCGATTCCGAGTCAGATGTCTAATTTCAGACAACGGCTAAAGCAGCGATGTCTCTTCGTCCAAAAACCGGTCCGACCCTTTGACGCGAAATCGTCTGCAGGGCAGACGTAGATTGCGACATCTGATTTGTCAGACCTATATCTTGTCCACGCCAGCAAAGCTGGCTGCCCTTGTAATTTGCAACATGCTTTTGGATGTTTTTTCGCAAAGTTAATTCCCTGTTTTATTCGTTGATAGGATTCTTCCTCGGTCGTCCTCGTTTAACTTCTTTTTTTAGTATTGTTTGTCTGTTTTCCATTCTATAACTTGCTCCGGAGAGTTTGATTACTTCGCATTTATATAGGAGCCTATCAAGCAACGCACTTGCAAGGACTTCATCATCAAGCGTTTCGGCCCATTCTGTTGGAGCCTTGTTTGTTGTGATTATTAATGACACCTTTTCATGGAGTGAGTTTATCAGGTTGAAGAAGGCTGCGGAGTCCTCTTTCTTGATCGGGAACAGCATGATGTCATCTATTGCAACGAGATCGGCATGCATGATTCTGGAGTATGTCTGCATAGCCGCCGCAGATATGTCCTTTGCCCTCAAGCATGTTACGAGTTCCTGCATTGTAAAGAGATATCCTTTCTTTCCTCTTTTGATTGCATCATATATGAGACCGGTAGCGATATATGTCTTTCCTGTCCCTGAAGGTCCCATGAGAACAATATTATATGCCTGTTCCATCCAGGCCAGTTGGCGAAGTTCATTCATCTCGCGCTCAGATATTCCTGAGACAAAGTTGAAGTCGTATTCGTCGAGGTCATGCTTCGGCGGTATCCGGGAGGTCTTGATACGCACCTCACGAGTATGAAGCTCACGCATCTCGGCCTCCATCTTAAGTGCGTCTGCAAGGAAGTCTATGTAGGTGGGCTGGCTTTCCCGGGCCTTGAGAATTATGCTGTTCAGTTTTATGGGTATGTATGACAGGTTTATCCTGTCACAGTATTCTTTTATGTTATCTGCCTGTATCATGAGAAGTATTGGTTATATTGTTTGACATCAGTCTTTTCCGGAGTTTCATTGATTATGTCAGAGAGCCTGTTTGTGCGGTCTGGATTAGCATCCCGTACCGGTATGCGCTTGCCTATGCGGTCACACAACGATATGAAGTCTTTGGCATTGTACATAACACAGTCGAGGCTTTTCTCGAAGGCATTATGCAGGGTAGAAGGTTCAAAGTGACGTATCTCCGAGGATAGTGTCCTCACGTTGATCTTGTAGTAGCGAGCCTTGTCAGCACGGAGATTCTCGAGCCACATCTGCGCAAGAGTATCATAGTTGCAGTACTCAAGTATTGACTGCTCTCGTTTGCTTAAGGCTATCGGATGTGTTTTTCTATGTGAAGGGTCTAATACATACTTGCCGCGTTCATCTGATATCAGATGTGTGGTAACTTGCTTGCCCGTGTCGCCATCGTAGATTTCCAGAGTGGATTCGTTTACATCTACCCAAACAAAGCTGCTTTGATTCCTGTACGACCCTGAGGGCAGGCTATATTCACATCCGTGATAACTTATGGCATTGTTCTTATGAACCTTATACATCTTCATGCCTCTCTGGGGCATCTCCGGCTTGCCATAGTATGGAGTCAGATATCCTTTTTCTTCTTCAAACACCTCGTCCGGAACCAGTTTGGTTCCGCAGTGAGGGAGTCCGTTGGCTGTCCGCGACAGCCAACGGACTCCCTCTTCGTTCAGCTGCTCAATGCTTACGAACGTGCGGCCTCTCAAGAAGTTGTACTTAACATACTTTA
>JBAYFJ010000092.1:0-7969 GCA_041667245.1 Bacteroidales bacterium
GGTGTCATCGTAGCCCCAAAGATCCCCGTATTTCGGCTCCAGAGTGAAGCCCATTCCCTCTACTTGCTTGCAATAATTGATAACTTTAGTCCAGTCCTGATGATCTTTTTCCGCATACACTCTCGCAAGCATACCATCGGCGAAAGCCTTGGAGAAAAGCATCTTGTTGGATGAATTAACGTCAGGAGCGTACTGAGAGGCATATTCCAAATCTTCGATGATTTGGTCATATACTTTGGAGGCAGCCGTACGCGACGGGAAATACGCGTCATAGACCTGTTCGAGATTCTCAGCGGTAATCGCAGGCGGAATCACGGTAACGACAGGAACATCTCCCCAAAGCCGTACCATTCTGAACAGCATAAACGCTCTCCAGCACATAGCTTCAGCCTTCCACTGATGATGCTCCGTCTCAGTCATCTTGAGTGACGAAGTGTCTTTGACAGCGATAGTGTCTATGTTGCAGATTATCTGATTGGCATTGCTGATCTGGCCAAGATACCAGCTCCAGTCTCTCACCACGTTCTTGTTCTCCGCATCCTGATTGTTGGCTTCCAGAGCCACTATCTCACCTGTGGAAGGGTTGCCGTTGTAGGCGTTGTCAGCCCTGCATTCCGAATAGACCAGCCAGTCGACTATACCTTTCTCCTGCATATCCTTCATCCAGTTGTTGTACAATGAGTTGCGAAGCCCCTGCATATCGGCTCGGGTGGAGTACTGATTCTCAGTCTTGCTGTCCACCGTGACGTTTCCTTCGTTATACTGATCTTCCGGATATTTTTCCAAGTCACAGGCGGTAAGAACAGTCAGAACGGAAATCGCTATTATGTTTATTATCTTTTTCATATTCTTTGCGTTTTAGCGATTAAAAATTGACATTGACACCGAATGTCACGGTCTTCACGTTAGGATAGGTACCCCAGTCGATGCCCATACTCGTCGCTGACGTGTACTGGCTCATCTCAGGGTCGTATCCCGTGTAATTGGTAAAGGTGATCATGTTCTCAAGAGTCACGTAAGGACTCAGCTTTCTGATGTTGAGTTTCTTAAGGAAACCTCCTGAAAAGTCGTAAGACAGAGTAATGTTCTTGACTTTCAAGTAAGAGCCGTCCTCTACCCATCTTGTGGAAGCCTTGAGGTTGTCCAGTTCCCCGGCTTTAGGGATGTCTGTCACCATTCCCGGCACTCTCCAGCGACGAAGCACGTCAGTGATCTGGTTCGCGCCAGTGTACATACCCACCATTTCAATCTTGGAGGCATTGTAGATGTCATTACCTATTGAACTTGTCAAAAGGACGTTCAGGTTGAAGCCTTTGTAACTGAAGTTATTGGTCATACCCATAATCAGGTCCGGATTGGCGTCGCCGATGTAGTGTTTGTCGGAAGAATTGATCTTCCCGTCTTTGTTGGTGTCTTCGTACATTTCCATACCCGTCTCAGGGTCAACGCCCAGCGCGGTGTAGCCCCAGAACTTGGAAAGAGCCTCTCCGGGAGTCATTCTGACGACATTCTCGCTCAGAGCCTCGGAAGTCACCGTGTAATAATAGACTTGCTGAAGAGTGAGTTTCTCAAGTTTGTTTCTGTTCATAGAGACGTTGAAATCCGTTGTCCACTTGAAATCATTTTTGTCGAAATTGACAGACGAGGCGGTGAACTCGAGACCCCAGTTGCTCATCTCGCCTTCGTTTCTGGTTATGCTTGAATACGGCGATGGAAGCGGCACGTTCATCAGAAGGTCTTTTGTGTACTTGTAGTAGCCGTCCAATGTAAAGGAAAGCCGGCTGTTAAGGATGGACATATCCACACCGACATTGGTCTGAGTGGTAGTCTCCCAAGTCAGATCCTTGTTCCCGATGTTGGATGCTGAGCCCAGTGTAGGCGTTGCATCGGCATACTCATCATTAGTCCAGTCATAGTAGTTGGTGTTGTACTTCTGAACCCACGCGTAATCGTCGAGTCCGGACTGGTTGCCTTGCTGTCCCCAACCCACACGCAGTTTGAGGTCATTCAGCCAAGAGGTGTTCTTTAGAAACTCCTCCCCGGTGAGACGCCAAGCGGCTGATGCAGAAGGGAAATACCCCCATCGATGGCCGGGAGCAAGTTTAGAGGAGCCGTCGGCTCTGAAATTGACGGTCAGATAGTACTTGCTGTTGTAGTTGTAAGCCAGACGAGCGAGGTAAGACATTATTGTCCACTTGGATATGCTTGAGCCTTGTCCTCTCAGTCCCCCTTTGTTACCACCCTCAAGTCCAATGATGGTGTTGTCGTAATCGGATGAGTAATAGCTTCTGGAGCCCCAGAGATTCTCATATTTGGAAGTGGTGGCTGAAGTTCCGGCCATAGCCTCAAGATTGTGGTATTCTCCGAATTTGTTGGAATAGGTGAGGATGTTGTCATAGACCATTCTCCTGTCGTCGCTTCTGGAGTCGGAGCATGTTCCATGCTGCGTCCTTCCGTATGAAGTGTGGATAGGATCAAGGAACGAGAACGAGTGCACCCATCTGCGGTCCATACTTGCGGTGGACTTGAAATTCAATTTGTCCGTGAAATTGATTTGGGCATAAGCCGACATCAGCGCCCTGTCGGTCTCGTCGTAATTATTCTCTGTTCTGGCAAGGTTCTCGGAAGGGGTCGTGAGATTGGCTCCATAGAACTCTGTCCAATAGTAATCTTTGTTGGTCTCGCTCCACGGTTTCGAATATGTAGGAGTGTTTATGACGCTCAGGACCACGCCTGCTCTGTTGGAGCCGGTTCCGGATATGATTCCGTTGGACTTGTAGTGAGAGTAGGCGACATTGGTGCCGACAGTCAGCCATTTGTACAGGTCAGAGTCTACGCTGAGTTTGACATTGTATCTCTTGTTGTAGGCTACGTCGAGAATACCTTTTTCGTCAGTGTAGCCGGCACTCATATAGTAACGTGTCTTGTCGCCGGCGTTGGAGACTGAGATTTGATAATTCTGGGTGACGGCCGTTTTGTAGGTCTCGTCGAACCAGTCGGTCTCGTCTTTCAACCCGTCCGGAACTGTCGCCGCTCCGGTCTCGTCCATAAGTTCCTTGTACTGAGCCACGTTCAGCACATCGTAGGTCTTGGTCACATCGGAAAGTCCCACATAAGCGCTGAATGACACCTGAGGGCCTTTGTTAGCGCTGCCGTGTTTTGTGGTTATCAGGATGACTCCGTTTGCCGCGCGGGAGCCGTAAATTGCGGCTGAGGATGCGTCCTTTAGGATCTGCATAGTCTCAATGTCATTAGGAGAAAGGTATGCGATCGCATAGTTCCCCGTCCCGACAGGCACTCCGTCCACAACGTAAAGAGGGTCGTTGCTTGAGGCGATTGAAGATGCGCCACGTACTCTGACTGTCATTCCGCTACCCGGAAGTCCGCTGGTCTGAGTGACTTGCACGCCTGAGACTTTGCCCTGGATGAATCCGGAGGCTTCAGTTACAGGCCTGAGTTCGATGTCTTCTGTCGAGACTGTGGACACCGCCGTGGTGAGGTCTTTCTTTTTAACGGAGCCGTAACCGATTGCAATGACAGCATCGAGAGCAAGGGCTTCTTCTTTGGTTGTCACATTGATGACTGCACGTCCTTTGACGGGTTCGTAGATGGTCTGATAGCCAAGGGATACGAATTCCAAAGTGGCGTCAGGACCGCTGACACTGATTTGGTAGGAACCGTCGGCATCGGTGATTACACCATTTTTAGTGTTCTGCTCCATAACCGTCAATCCGATCACGGGGGCGCCATTCTGGTCTGTCACTTTACCTTTTACTGAATGCTTCTGAGCGAATGCGTTCGCGCTTAGCAGCAAAAAGATGAGAAATAGATATTTTCGCATAGAAAAATAGTTTTTAGTGTTGGGTCAAATTTAGTAAATCATTTTAATCTTCAGACCAACGCAAAGGTAAAAAGTGGAAGATAAAAGTCTCATTTGTAGCTATACGACTATGAAACAACGTTTTACATACAAGCAATGAGGCCACGAATGTAGACCCGAGTGGACAGAAGAATGAAAAAAACGAGATTATCGGCCGCGGAATTCGGCGCTTACGAGACGGCGTATTTCTTTGACGGCCGCATAGATGTGATTGTTGACGGTGTTGACGCTCAAGCCAAGCATCTCGGCGATTCTGGAATTGGTACACCCTGACAATTTGCTGAGGCAAAAGATTTTCTGGCGCTGGGGAGGCAAAGAGGCTATAGCTTTTTCGATGACGGCGCAGAGTTCGTTCAATGAAACGGTGTTGTCATTGTCGTTCTCGTACAAATCGGAATAATTGAGCATTTCCCTCGCATTTCGCATCACAACCTCGTTATGCTTGAAGACATCGAAAACGGCATTCCTCACTGACGTGAAAAGCCAGCGGTCCAAAGAATCGTATCTGACAGCACTTTCCCTGTTCTCCCACAGTTTTACGAACACATTATGCACGACATCCTCAGCCTGCTGGCTATTGTGTAGCAACCCGCAGGCAAAGACAAGCATCTTGGACGCATAATGCTCATAAATCCAGGCGAAAGCATTTTTGTCGCCACGACTGAATTTTTCAATAAGGCTGTCTGTCATTATCTCTTCAGCGGAGGTTTTCTATTTCCTATCATAGGTTCAAATTTAAAAGAAGGTCCCCTCCTTTTCTCAAATTCTACACGCACGTCATTTAACAATTCCTTGGAAGTCAGCAAATCATAAGCGGATAAGAAAAGGACTCTGGCGGCATTCATCGCCCCCTTTGTTCCGAGAGTGGTTCCGCTGCATGAAGTCTGCTGCCAGCTATGTCCGTTTCCTCCAGGCACAAAACAAGCATACCGGAAACTGCCCGTCGGCACAGCCCACGTCACATTTCCCACATCGCTTGAGACGAAAGCCTCGTACCCCTCATCTTTCGGAGTAACTACTTTGAACGCCGATTCAGGAATAGTGTCCGAAAGACCGGAATTTCTCATAAGAGAAGTGGCATACCTCAACTCTCTCTCATCATAAGCCACCCCTCCAACCAGCTGAAGATTGGAATAGACCAACTCTGACATCTTAGTGTTAGGCAGACGTTCGTAATTACCTGATATGATCTCATACTCCATAGTCGTACCCGTACCGAGAGCGGCCCCTCGAGCCGCATCCAGAGCCCTGTGAAAAACATCTTTGACCACTTTCCTGTCGGAATTTCTGAAATAGTACAGGACCTGAGCGAAATCCGGGACCACATTAGGAGCCTTGCCACCGTCCGTTATGACATAATGAATCCTCGTACCTGACGGCACGTGCTCCCGCATCATATTCATCATATAGTCGAAAGCCTCAACCGCATCCAACGCAGAACGTCCTTGTTCAGGCGCCCCGGATGCGTGAGAAGCCTTTCCGTGAAACGAAAAAAGAACTTGGACATTCGCGAGACCGGATTGGGTGTTCACAGTGTTACGAGTGTCAGGATGCCAGTCCAACATAGCGTCCACCCCGTCGAAACAGCCTTCACGCATCATATAAACCTTACCGCCTCCTCCTTCCTCGGCAGGGCAGCCGAACAACTTGACTGTGCCTTCGTGCCCTTGCGCCAGCCATTTCGACACGGCCACCGCTCCCGCCACCGAGCCTGTGCCGAGAAGATTATGACCGCAAGCGTGGCCGGGCGCACCCTCGACAAGAGGCTTCTCGTAAGGAACAGTGTCCTGAGACATACCTTTTATGGCGTCATACTCAGCCATCATTCCGATCACCGGACCGGAAGACCCATAAGCGGCGATGAACGCTGTCGGAATCCCCGCCACGCCTCTCTCCACTTTAAACCCTAAAGACTCAAGAAAATCGCACCACAATTCCACACTCTTGATCTCATCATAACCGGTCTCGGCATAATTGAAAATCCTTTTCTGCAAAGAGTCATAAAGCCGGAAACTGTCATCCAGATAAGCCGTGCCGGCATTAGAAGTCTTCTGCTTTTCAGAACGAGACGGTCCTGCATGAGAAAACCAAATGCACGCAAAACAAAAAAACACAACAGCTGATAATCTTAATGCTCTCATACCGACACTACTTTTCTAAACCAACCTTTAAGCCATGCTGCAACCAGAATCAAAGTCCCGGCCATTGCGCAGACTGCCACGAACCATCCGCCATAACCGTTCACGAAAGCCAATGGGGAAAACGTCACGAGCGCTATCTCCACAGGCGTGATGTACAAATAGGCGAAAGCAGTGTTGTCAAGACAGCCGCTCTTACCGTCAGGATCCGTGATACGCAGAAGCGCCAGGCCCATAGCCATCGTTCCCGTGAACCAGCCCCAAGTCAGAATCGATTTCTCGAACCAGAATTCATTGTTGAGCCGCTTGCCGATGAAAAAGACATAAAACAAAGTGAACAAGAGCCCTATCGTCAACAGAATCACCAAAGGCAGAATGTATTGAGCGACCACCTCGATTTTGATGGAAGCCACTCCGAATGCCACCAGATAGTCAGTAAAAGCACCACTAATGTGACCCACAATAGGTTTGGAGACATATTTATCAAATTTGCAGCGCTTCAGCAGCATTTGAATGAATATTCCCGCGATAAAAGCGCAACTGAACACCGGGAACTGAATGGACGGCCAGAAATGAGCAACAGCCTGACTGATTCCGTAACCGCATAATGCAATCAGAGCCACAATCGCAAAATTGAATGTCATCGAGTCAATGGATATGGCAGAGAAAGAAGCCTCTCCCATACTCACTCTCTTGTCATTAGGGAGAATACCGGTCCGCAACTCATCAGGAAGATCAGAGTATTTTTTCAAAAAAGCAGTCTCGCCATGTTCCGAAGCCCAGGAAATCAGCCACATTCCGATCACTATGGAAGCAATTATCCCCACGGTGGCCGAAGTCATCGCCAAAGACAGCATCTCGGGAACCCCGTATTGAGAAAAAGTGGCTCCTATTGCCGCAGCAGTGCCGTGCCCGCCGCAGAAGCCGGCAGGAAGGGCAAGCCCGAAAGCGGGACTGATGCGCCATATCATCTTGAAAAGCAAAAAACCCATAAGGCCTCCGAGCGCCCATTGAAGAAGCATTCCCGACTGGAAGAAAGCCCACATCCTGCCTGTCTCCCCTGCTTTGCCTTCCGCATTCTTTCTATTGGAAGTCAAAGGTAGCGCGCTGAACACCAATGCGATGAGTATTCCGGCATAAGTTCCTGTTTTGGAAGATAACGGAAGCCAGCCCAGCACCTCAGGCCCGAAAATAAGAGCCATAAAACCTGCAAGAAGACTCGGCGGTACGAAGAACCTTTGAATAAACCTGACTTTAGCCCTCATCAACTTCCCTAAGAGAAGCAGAATCGAGATAATGCCGACATCAATCAACAGTGTCCAGGGCGTAAAATCACTCATAAGCTTTCACTTTATTTTGGAACGACAAAAACCTTTCCTCGGCCAGAGCATCGTAGGATTCGACAAGCGCCTTATCGAAACCGTCTCTCCTGAACGATCTGTCCAATCCAAGACTGATGGAGAACTCTGTTTTTTCCGCCTTTCTGACTAAAGGAAGAATGTCCTTCGACAGCAGACGGATGTCTATGTAAGACTCACCCGATTCGAAAGCGCAAGGATGGACTCGGTGTTTAAGACAATTTGCCAACTCGCAGGCCGAAGCATTACCGTTTGACGAAGCCCGGACAAAAGAAGGCATCTCGTCTTTTGCCGCCACCCACACGGGAACCGCATAACTGCAAGGTGTGTAACCTATTGCTGTCCACAAGACTGACACATCATGAGCTTCCCCCTCTCCGACGCCCTCAATCACCACGCTTGAAACTGTGGTCGTGCGAGGGATATAATCTATGTCAAGAGCCATACGACCGTCACGAGGTACCGACTTCAACCGGTCCTCTCCCGTAAGAACATTGAAGAACGATCTTCCTAAATGCTCCAAAAGCCACTCCGGCCCGATTCCCTTGTTCACTTGTCTGCTCAAAAGATAGTCTGCGGTCATATACCTGGCA
>JBAYFJ010000093.1:0-7831 GCA_041667245.1 Bacteroidales bacterium
ATTCCAGTCCCGGTCCATCGAAAAAATTTTGCTATTTGTTTGACGGAAGCCCCTGTTTCTCTAATTAGAATTATTTTCAAACATTGTTTTTCTTCTTCAGTCAACTGAAATATAAATTTCACAAAAACCCGGCCTTTTTCTTACGGATTTAGGATTTGTGCCATTTCGTGAGTGAAAAGTGCCGTTCTACTTGCGGTGGAAAAGATTTTTCAGATTGTGTTGAGTGTAAACCGTTTCTTGAGAGTATATAGAGTGTTAAGGTCGGCAACGAAAAACAAAGCCACAGAGATTAACACCACCGCAAAAGCACTACAACGCAAAAACACGATTATCACAATATGGAAACTCATTCAGAAGAATACAATAAGACAAAAGCACGCATCAAAGCCAAACTTGACGCAGCGATAGAAGAAGACTTGCTGAACGGCGCGACGAGCGAAAAGCCGAAAAAGAGCCGCCTCATACCGATCCTCGTGACCACCCTTTCAGCTGCTGCGGTACTGATGGCAGCTGTACTCATCAACACCAGCAGGAAGCAGCAAACAATAGATTCAATCAAATGGGTCGAAGTCATCACAGCCTACGGAGAAAAGAAAGCCGTAACCCTTCCCGACAGCTCGACAATATGGCTCCACAACGACTCAAGGATAATCTATCCTGACAGATTCTCGGGAAAAACACGCCAAGTCTTCTCATCAGGAGAAGTCTTCGTCAAAGTGACTCCAGACAAAAAACATCCGTTCATCCTTTCAAGCAACGGAGTCAACGTCTGCGTGAAAGGCACCACATTCAACTACCGCTCTTACCCGGAAACCTCAGATGTCGAATTGACACTCATTGAAGGCGCCGTAGACTTGAAAATGAACATCGGCGGCATCGACAAGACCGTCTCCGTGACTCCGGGGCAGATAGTCAAGGCCAATCTCACTGAAGGAAGAATCTCACAATTCACATTCGCACCCGAAAAATACGTCTCTTGGAAAGACACGAAATCCATTTACTTCAATGACGAGACTCTCGAGACCATAGCCGTCGAACTCCAGAGGCAGTTCGACATCAGAATAGAAATCAGAAGCGAAGCCTTGAAAACCACCAGATTCTATGCCTCATTCCTTGACTGCGATGATCCGATGCTGATACTCAAATCCCTCAACACCACAGGGATGATGCACATAGTACAAAAAGGAAACACATATTTCATTTACCCTAATATTTACTAATCAATTATCTTATGTACAGTCAAACCTATTTGAAAGGACTGCTCAGAATCGTTCTCGTGACGACATTGATTTGCCTATGTTCTCTGAACGCAGGGGCGCAAATCTCAATGTCACTGAAGAACGTGAGTGTTCGAGAAGCGGTCGAGTACCTCCAGAAAGAGTACCACTACTCTTTTACGATGAGCACCGATGAGATCAAAATCAACAATCTTGTCACCGTACAGGCAAAGAACGCAACACTTCAAACAGTTCTTGATCAGATTTTCTCGGGACAGCAAGTAACTTACAAAGTGATCGGCAAGAACGTAATTGTCTCTTCTAAGATTGCGGCAGAAGCAAAACAGACCAAGCAGACACAGCAGAACAAGACCCTTGTATTCAGCGGAAAAGTCTTCTATGAAGACTCCTATCCGATGCCTGGGGCGGCAGTCATAGAAAAAGGCACTCAGAACGGAGTGGCTACGAAAGCCGACGGAAGTTTTGAGATACGCACCACCTCCCCGACCCCGACACTCGTCTTCTCATTCTTCGGCTACGACGACGTAGTGATGGAAATGAAATCAGGGTCCAAAAGCGGGATAGTGGTCAGAATGAACCCCCAGCCACTGGCTTTGGATGATGTTGTCGTCGTGGGCTACGGCTCGATGACAAGACGAGACATCACCTCAGCCATTTCGTCACTCAAACTCAAACCATCCGAAAGACGCGACGTACTTTCAGTAGACCAGTTGATCCAAGGCCGTATTGCCGGAGTGAACATCTCCACGGCATCAGGAGTCCTCGGAGCAAGCAGCCGAGTGAGCATCCGAGGTATCGGATCCCTCAACGCAGGAAACGAACCTCTTTATGTCGTTGACGGAATTCCTCTTACGAGCACATCCGGAGACACAGGCGCGTGGTCCGCAGGAGAGAGTATGACCGGTCTCGCTACCATCAACCCTTCAGACATCGAATCAGTGGAAGTGCTGAAAGACGCCGCATCCGCAGCCATCTACGGATCCAGAGGAACAAACGGAGTCATAATCATAACCACGAAATCAGGAAAGAAAGGTGCGGCTAAAGTTGCCATTGACGCAAGCGCCAGCCTCGGCTATATGCCGAGAACCGACAAACTCGAAGTCGCAAGCGGAGACCTCTTCATCGAAACCTTGAACGAGGCCGTGGACAATTACAACATCCAGTACGGTAAAACGATGGAGAGATTCATCAACCCGATGCCCGGCAAAGCAACGCACAACTGGATGAATGATGTCCTCAGAACAGCCTTCTCCCGCAACCTTTCCGCTTCCATCTCAGGAGGTTCAGATGCTATAACCTATTATGTGTCAGGGACCGTGAAGCATCAGGAAGGTGTGGCAGTGGACAACCGGCTCAACCAGTACAGTTTGAAAGCGAACATCTCCGGAAAGATCAAACCTTGGCTGTTTTTCGGAGTCAACACCCAGCTCAGCTACACCAAAAACGACAGAGTGGCATCCGGTTACAGCGGACTGAACATCATCAAAGCTGCGGTCGAGCAATATCCTTGGGACGAGCCTTATCTTCCTAACGGAGAATGGGCCACATCCAAGAATGTTCTCGTCAACAACAATCCTCTGCAGGCCATCAAAGAGTCAGACGTGTGGATCAAAACTTACAGAGCCTTGAGCAACGCCTATCTGAGATTCCACATCCTCAAAGGACTTGACTTCAAGACCTCTTTGGGAGAGGACTTCTACACTATGGAAGAACACGTCTACTTCACGGCGAATCACCAGAGCGCCTATCCTTCAAAAGACAACCCTCTCGGAGGCTCTCTTACTGACAGTCGAAAGAACCGCAGCACGATTCTTTGGGAAAACACGCTTTCTTATGACCATAAATTCGACTTTGGCATCAATCTGAACGCGGTCTTGGGACACTCCGCTCAGATTGACGACTCATCAACGGCGTCACAAGTCGGGATCGGATTCCCTTCGCCATCGTTTGACGTCAATTCTGTTGCGGCCGAAATAAAGAGTGCCACCTCCGGAGCCAGCGCTTATGCGATGCAGTCGTTCTTCGCAAGAATGAACCTGAACTACAAAGACCGTTACGTCGGCACTCTCACAATGAGAGCGGACGGATCCTCAAAATTCGCCCCTGGCAACAGATACGGCTATTTCCCCTCAGCCAGTTTGGGTTGGAACATCGACAAAGAACCGTGGTGGAACTCTGACGACATAACGCTGAAAGTACGTGCGAGCATCGGTGCCACGGGTAATCAGGGTAGCATCGGAGCCTACGCCTATCAGGCCCTCGCGTCAGGTGGAGTCAACTACAACAACATCAACGGTTTGGGCCTTACCACAGCAGGAAATCAGGATCTCAAATGGGAATCAGCAGTGCAGCAGGACTTAGGAGTGGACGCAAGTTTCTGGAAAGGCGCGCTCTCGTTTACGGCCGACGTGTTCAACAAAGACACCCGCAACCTCCTGTACAACAAGCCCACGATGGTCTCTACCGGTTACACATCCTACACCTGTAACATCGGATCAATGAACAATAAAGGACTTGAGCTGACGGTTGCGGGAAACCTCGGAAAGCACGATTTCAGATGGAGAGGGGATTTCAACATCTCTTTCATACGTAACAAACTGACTAAACTTCTTGACGACAATGAGATAGTGAGACCGGACAATTTCCATGCGCTAAAAGTGGGCGAGGAAGTCGGATCTTTCTATATGATCAAGATGCTGGGCATTTATCAGCACGATGAGGATGTCCCTGAGTATCTTTACGAAAACGAAGGAGTCAGAGCGGGAGACGTAATCTTCGATGACTATCACGAAGACGGCAAAATTGATGCGGACGACAGACAGATCGTAGGTTCGGCTAACCCCGATTTTAGCGGTGGCTTCAACAACACCTTCACTTGGAAAAACCTGGAACTCGCAGTGTTTATGACCTATTCCTACGGGCAAAGCATCTATGAGTTCTGGACCGGTGGTGTCCGTCTGGGTAACGGAACTTGGCCTCAACTCAAATCCGCTTGCGAAGGCAGATGGACAGGACCGGGAACCACGAACTCGACACCGCGCGCAATTTACGGCCAAAGTTGGAACAGTACGAAATTCTACAACTCCCGCTTCCTTCACGATGCTTCCTATCTGCGTATGAGGTCAATATCCTTAGGATACAATCTGCCTTCCAAATGGCTCTCATCCCTTAAGATGGAGGCTACCAGAATCTACTTCCAGGTGGACAACGCTTGGACGTGGACCAAATGGCCGTATCTTGATCCTGAGGTCTCTTACAGTTCCAACGCTTCGACTTTCGGAGTCGATTGGCTTAATCCGGGCCAGCCTCGCACATTTTTGCTCGGTCTCAACATCAAATTTTAGAGTGAAATGAGAAAGATATACATAATAATTACCTTATTTGCGGTTGTCCTGAGCGCGATAGCTTGTGACATACTTGACCAATATCCTCACAACGCCGTGTCAAGAGACAGCGTTTCGGAGGCGGACCTTGAACTCCTCTGCACCGGGCTGTATTGCTACTCTCAGTACAAACCGAGTTTTGAGGGCTATTTCCAGAACGATATGGCTGGAGGAGATTTCTACCGCGGAGGCGGAACCGTTTTCCCGGACGCCCCTACGTGGATCAGAGACTGTATGCTGGCCAACAGCGGTTGGACAGGCGTTGCCTACAACGGCTATTATGCTTGGCTTTACCAGGTCAACAGTTTTATCGCAATGGCCGAATCCGCCGATCAGACCACGAAAGTGAAGCAGATGATGGGAGTTGCGTACTATTTCCGCGCTCTGATTTACTATAACCTCACTACCAAGTACCGCGAAGTGCCGATTCTTGACAAACCGACGAATGAGGCTATAGCGAAATCATCCGAACAGGACTGCTGGAACTTCGTCAATGCCGACTTGGACAAGGCTCTGGAGTTGTGCCCTGTCTATTCCACCAAGAATTACGTTTCCATACAGGCCGCAAAGGCACTTGCCGCAAGGGCATATATCGCTCAAGGCAGAAAGGCGGAAGCGGCTCAGTTGGCGGAAGAACTCATAGCCGACCCGCTGTTCGCGCTTGCGGACTTTGACAAGATCTTCCGCGGAGAGGACAATAAGGAAGAAATCTTCACATTCGCAAACCTCAAGGAGGAAAACGGAATCACCTTTGCCGGCAATTTCATTCAGCCTGCAACAATCTATGTTCCGACTCCTGAAACTATCGCCCAGTTTGCGTCTGACGACAAGAGAGCTTCTTTGTCGGTGGCAAGCGACGGGGACGAGACAGTCCTTTACAAATATATTAGCAGTTCCACCACTGACCCCATCATTATTTCCCGTCTCTCAGAGATGTACCTTATCAGTGCCGAAGGCAAAGGTGTGTCCGGCGGCGGTCTTGACAGACTGAACGAACTTAGAGCTTTCAGAGGTCTCGCGAACGTCAAGCCTGCTCCGACAACTGACGCTCAGCTTCTGGACGCAGTTCTGGCGGAACGTCGTCTGGAATTCCTCGGTGAGGGGTTCAGGTGGTATGACCTTGTGCGCACAGGAAAATATATGGAAAAGACAGGGTTGCCTGAAAAATACACGGTGTTCCCTCTTCCGCAGAGAGAACTTGACCTGAACAAGAATCTAATTCAAAACACATTGTGGCAATAATATTAAGCGATATGAAAGCACTATATAAAATTCTATTCATAATATTCGGGGTGACGGTCAGTCTGTCCGCTTGCTCGAAAGACCAGCCGGACGACCCAAAGTACCTTCCTACCACCAAGGTGGGAACAACACTTGTCAACGACTGCAAGGAAGTGGCGAGAGTGTTCAAGGACACATCTTTTGTCGTCGCGCTTGGCGTGGAGGAGACCGATCTGCATCTTCAGACTATGAGCGGCTACGTTCAGCAGATATATGTCCTTCGCATAGACACCAACGTGCCAGGAGTAAGGGTCAAAGTCTCTATGCCGTACAATAGCAACAACATCTCCGGAGGATGGCTCAAGCAGACGCTTACCGAGATGGCCTCTATTATGGACAAGCCACGTGCGAGAGTGGCAGGGATGGTTAACGGAGATTTCTGGAACACAACCGCGCCTATCAATCCGAGAGGACCTGTCCATCGAGGAGGCACCATAGTGTCAAGCGAATGGGATTATTCCCCGAGCGTTCCTCAGCAGGCTCTCAGTTTCATAGCTATCAATTCAGACGGAAAGATGGTTATCAGAGATAAATCTGAATATGAAGAGATGAAATCAGAACTTCGCGAATGTACAGGAGCCGGTCTTATGCTTCTTTCCAACGGACATTTCTCCGGTACTGAATGGTCAGCCAGAGACCCGCGCACGGCAATCGGCTACACTTCCGATGGCATTATCTACTTCCTTACCGCTGACGGCCGCAAGACCTTCGGAGCGGCCGGCCTCACCTACGAGGAAATGGCCTATATGTTCCAGTCCCTGGGGTGTGAAGGTGCTGCCAATCTTGACGGAGGGGGTTCCGCGCAGTTCCTCGTCCGCCATCCGGTGGGGCAGGTGTTCCAGATTCGCAACAGTCCCGCGGACGGAGCCGAAAGACCGGTTGTGAGCGGATGGGCTGTAATTGTTGATGAACCTTAATGATATTTCTTATGAAAAAATACGCATATTCAATTCTATTTTCGTTGTTACTTCTGACTTTCGCTGTGTCTTGTAACTCCGATTCCGAAGATGCCGTCCTGACGGCGGCCCCTGAACTGGTCTCCATCATCCCGGTGAAAGGAGTGTCGGGAGGCACGGCGATTATCTCGGGAAATCATTTTTCTGCGACGGCTTCCGACAACACCGTCACGGTGGGGGGTCAGAGTGCCGTTGTCACCGAGGCCGCTAAAGACAGGCTTACCATCACCCTTCCTCAGCATAATGACGGAGAAACTGAAGTGGTGGTTAGCGTGAACGGGAAAGAGGCCGCGGGACTTACATTTACGTATGTAACATTGCTTGAGCCTGAGGTCAAAATCTCAGGTGTGACACCTTCCAGCGCATTCGCAGGCGACGAGGTGACGATCTACGGTGAGAACTTCTCTGACGAAGTGGCCGATATGTCCGTGACTTTCGATGGTGTGAAGGCGAGTGTGGTCAGCACTTCAGCCAACGTGCTGAAAGTGATCGCTCCGGAACACGAGAGGGGGTCAGTGATCATAGAAGTTACCAATGGGACCAAGAAAGCCTCGGTTAGTTTTACTTATGTAGAGCTTATGATCACGAAGAACAATCCTACGGAAGGAGGCAATGGCACCATAGTCACAATCTCCGGAGAGGGATTCAGCGAGACTCTTGCCGACAACTCGGTGCTGGTGAACGGCACTGCGGTAGAATTGAAGACTTCTACTCTTACGACTCTTGAGGTAGTGATGCCATCTCTTCCTACTGGTACCTACCAGTTCACGGTCAAAGTGAAGGGTAAAGAGACAACGGGAGGCTCCTTCACGGTTGCGCCTCTGTGGTATGTCGAGACGGTGGCAGGTAACGCCATAGCCTCTTGCATCGACGGAATCGGCACAAAAGCTGGACTCGGCATTATGCAGGACATCTGCGCGGCTCCTGACGGAATGCTCTGGATGACTCAGAGAGGAGGCGCCGGCAAAGACGC
>JBAYFJ010000094.1:0-7830 GCA_041667245.1 Bacteroidales bacterium
AATCTGTGAGCCCGGGAGGAATGCCTCGATACCGAACACGTCCACAATCATACCGCCTTTAGTGCGGGTCTTGATGTAGCCGTTGACGATTTCACCTTTCTCGTAAGCGGCATTGACTCTATCCCAAGATTTAAGCGCGCGCGCCTTTTTGTGAGAAAGAACAAGCTGACCTTTTTTGTCTTCTTCAGAATCCACATATACGTCAACTTTGTCTCCTTCTTTAAGATTAGGATTGTAGTGGAACTCGGATGCGGGGATAACTCCTTCGCTCTTGTAACCGATGTTCACCAAAACCTCTCTTTTAGAAATTGCTGTAACGGTGCCTTCAACGACCTCGTTCTTAACAATCTTTGAAAGTGTCTGGTCGTAAAGTTCCTCGACTTTCTTTCTGTCTTGTCCTTCGTAATCGGTTGAGTTCTCGAATGAGTCCCAATCGAATTTGTCAGGATCAATTGAAGCGTTCAATGTCGCTTTCTTGGTTTCTTCTTTTGCAGGAGCTGCTTCCTCAGCTTTAGGAGCTTCCTCAACTTTTTCAGCTTCAGCCTTTGGAGCCTCTTCGGCTACCGGTGCCTCAACTTTAGGAGCTTCAGTTTCCTGAACGGCCTGAGCCTGCTCTGCAACTACTTTTTCGTTTTCTTCCATAAAATAAATAAACTAAAAATTAGCGGGTTAAACATTATTACCTGAATCCTCCGGACAAAATCAGCCCGGAAAAGACTTGCAAAATTATATAAAGATTTCTGATTTACAAAGGACTACAGCATTTTTCTTTTCTTGAAGATGAAAAGGAAGATGCCGAAGGAGACTATCATTATTCCGAAGATGATCAGCCAATCCCAACTCGTTCCGGTTATGGGCAGGCTGACGTTCATTCCGTAGAAACTGGCCACGAGGGTCGGAGGCATCAGAAGCAGGGACACGAGAGTGAAGATCTTCATTATCCTATTCAGGTCCAAGTTGATAAGGCCGACTACCGTATTCTGAAGGTACTCAAGTCTTTCGAAAGAAAAATTGGTGTGGTTCAGAAGCGACGATATGTCCTGAAGCAGGACATTGAACCTTGCTTCCAGTTCTCTGGGATACTTGTCGCTCTTGAGCATATTGGAAATGAGACGCTGCTTGTCCACGACGTTTTCCCTCACAATCATCGTGTTTTCCTGCAACTGGTTGATGTCCAACAAAAAATCCTGGTTCACGTCTTCTTCTTGATTGACCCTTTTGCTGTACTGCTCGATTTCCTTGGACATAAGCTCGATCATATCGGCGTCAAGGTCGACTCTCTGGTCGAGAATGCTCACGAAGACGACATAGCCGCTCGGATAGAGTTTGGGCATTGCCATCAGTTTTCTCTGAAGCTCGGTGAAACTTCGTAGAGGAACGTCTCTAAGGGTCGTCAGAGTGTGCCCGACGATGGCGAAAGATACCGCTTCCATCGAGTATTCTTCAGGACCCGGGATCAAGAAATTGGTGTTTGCGAATATGGCTTTGTCTGTCTCCGAGAAACGAGATGAGCTTTCGATCTCTTCAGCGTGGGCTCTGCTCTGGATTTCCGTCTCCAGAAATTGTTCCACCGCCTGTTTCTCTTCGCCTGAAGGAGAAAGGAGGTCAATCCACACAACGTTTTCTCTGCGAAGGTTGACGAAATCCTTTGCTGACTGGGAAGCCAATATCTTTCCGTTTAATCTGTAGAAAATGTCAATCATACCGTCACCAGTATTTATCCCGGCCCAGTCGTCGGGAACGTTACACAATAAAATCTCCTGCCATTACGGATAAAAGCAGTTCGCAAAATTAACTTAATTTAATCAGTAAGCCAAAAATTTCTAACTTTTTTTGTTGGCATCGTCGGAAATTCCAGGGGCGGGACAGAATGTTCGGTTCCCAAAAAGCCCGATTGCTTTTTTTGAAAAATAAATCTACGTGTGCCCGACTGATTTTACGTATATAATATAACTTTGCGCATAATTAATGACGATGGACGAAACATTCTACTCCATATACAACCTTTACTACGGCACAAACATCTACAAATGCAGGGTGTACCAGTGGTAGAGAGCTATGGTTTGAAAAGCTGACGGTTGAGGATGGAGCGGCCGAGGGTGAGTTCGTCGGCGTACTCGAGATCGTCTCCGAAGGCGAGGCCGCGGGCGAGGGTGGAGACTGTGACGGCGAACGGGGAGAGCTGGCGATAGATGTAGAAGGCGGTTGTCTCCCCCTCCACGTCTCCGCTCAGGGCGAGGATCACCTCAAGGGGAGAAGACTGGGCATTTTTAGAGATTCTGTCGATCAGGCGGGCGATGGTGAGGTCGGAAGGGCCGATGCCGTTGATCGGGGATATTATCCCACCAAGCACGTGATACAGACCATGATACTGTCCGGTGTCCTCTATGCTCATCACGTCACGGACGCTCTCTACGACGCAGATAGTGTTGCGATCCCTGGATTTGTCTGAGCATATCGGACAAAGGTCCTCATCGGAAATCATCATACATTCCCTGCAGTACCTGACATCGGTTCTGAGCTTAGAGATGGCCTCGGTGAAATGCGACACATTTTCCTGAGGCTGTTTCAATATGTGAAGGGCAAGACGCAATGCACTCCTCTTCCCCACTCCCGGGAGCGAGGAGATGGCGTCCACAGCATTCTGAAGCAAAGTGGAAGAGAATCTTTCAGTCATCATATTCCAACCTGACTCTCTTTCTTAAATGCCTCCACCGCAGCGCGCACCTGACCATGTTTGAGAAGAAGATTTCTGGCATAGTCATAGTCGGAAATGCCCGTCTCTTCCATAATCATACGCGTCCCTCTGTCGACTAATTTCCTGTTGGTCAGCTGCATATCCACCATCTTACTGCCCTTGACGTGGCCGAGACGGATCATCACGGCGGTCGAGATCATATTCAGCACAAGTTTCTGAGCAGTACCGGCCTTCATCCTTGTGCTTCCGGTCACGAACTCAGGTCCAACCACGACAACGATCGGAATCTCCGCAACCTTGGCCACTTCCGAACCCTCATTGCACGTTATACATGCGGTGAGCATTCCCTTCTCTCTGGCCTTCACAATTGTACCGATGACATAAGGCGTAGTGCCTGAAGCCGCGATACCCACTATCACATCGTTGACCGTAGGCTTGTAAGCCTGCAGATCTCTCCATCCTCCATCTACATCGTCCTCAGCGCCTTCGACAGCGTTTCTTATAGCCCCGTCTCCCCCTGCTATATATCCGATAAACTTGTCTTTCACCCCGTAAGTCGGAGGAATCTCGGAAGCATCCAATATCCCAAGGCGCCCGCTGGTGCCCGCCCCGAGGTAGAACACTCTGCCACCGGCCTTCATCCTTGTCACTATCCCGTCCACCAGTTTCTCAATCTGAGGAACGGCGGTCGACACGGCGGTAGGCACCGAACGGTCCTCCTCATTGATTCCGTTGAGAAGTTCCATTGTCGTCATCTTGTCCAGATGGCTATAAACCGAAGATTGTTCTGTAGTTTTCATATCAGCTAAATGTTACCGGAGTGGTATTTAACCAAACCGTCTATAGGGGACGCGATTATGGACGAAAAACGGATACCGTACTCAGCCCCCACTTTTTTGAGAATATCCCTGTAAGCAAAACCGAAACCTCCGACCACTCCGACCGGATACTTCTTTATGTCATATTGCATCAGACACCTTGTAATAAGCGATCGGAAATTGTCCTCCACCAATTTTGTGACATAAGGCACGCTGTCGTAATGACTAACAATAAAAGGAGCGAAAGAGCCAAGGTACTTAGACGGGGTCGCGCCTTTGTAGACATTCTGAACCACAGTCAGATAGTCCACTGTGAATTCGGAAGCGAACTCTCCGGCGAGAGGCTCGGGAACCAGTCCCTTCAGAAAATCAGCCATAAACATTCTGCCCAGACAGGCTGCGCCGCCTTCGTCTCCGAGAATGAAGCCGCTCGAATGGACATTCTTCACAATCGACTTTCCGTCATAAAGACAACTGTTTGATCCTGTGCCCATTATGGCCGCAATCCCCGGTTTGTGGCCACATACTGAACGGGCTGCGTCAAGAAGATCCGAGGCATACTCAATCTTCGCAACAGGAAAAGACTCCCTGAATATTTTGTCCAGATTGAGACAACTCTCCGGCACCTGCTCCCCTGTCGTAATCAGCCCTGCGGCATAGAAATGAATCTCGCTCACCTGCTCGCCATCAGGATTGAGAAGAGGGACTGCTCCTATAAGGGTCTCGTGAATGAAGGAAGCGCTTTCAGTGGCCACATTCATTCCTGCTGTCTTCAGGAAATGAGTGACGCCGTTTTCGGAAATGGAACACCAGTCAGTTTTGGTGGCTCCGCTCTCAGCTATAATAATCATAGAAAGTCATTTGTTAAATACATTGCAAAGATAATGTTTTGAGCGGAATAAAATAACACCGACTTTATTTGGATTTAAATTAGAATTGCTATATTTGCACCACAGTACACAACACCAATGTTTAAACGACAAAGATTATGACAACCTTGACATTAAGAAAAGCCATCGTAAATGCGGTGATTCTGATTCTGATAATGCTTCTGTTCAGCACTACAGGCTGCGGAAAGAGCGATCCTGACTCTAACAAGGAGACCGGAAAGGAAGAACCGGGCACGACCTCATTTATGACTTTGAAAGTGATGTCCTTCAACGTGAGATACCTCACTGACGATGACTCGGGAGACACTAATTGGGAGAAGAGAAAAGATCCTTGCGTGAAAATGATCAAGACTCAGTCCCCTGATATTTTCGGGCTTCAGGAACCGAGAGACGAGCAGAGAGACTATCTCATCGCTCAATTAGGAGACTACAAATTCGCCTACGTCCATGCAGAGGGCAGCGTTACTTCGGCGCAATCAGGACATACGGTTCTGGGGTACAAGTCCTCGAAATTCGATTTGGTGAAAGCAGGAAGATTCTGGCTTAGCGCCACACCTGACACACCTTCCACACCGTGGGCCTGCGCTACCGACAGATCTATAAGGACTTGCGTGTGGGTTGAGCTTAAAGAGAAAACTTCGGGCGAAATCGTCTATTTCTTCAACACTCACTTTCCTTACAAAGTTGCTGACAATGAGGCAAGAATCCTTTGCAGCAATCTCTGTCTGACAAGGATGAAAAACATTGCAGGAGCGGATGCGAATACGTTTCTGGTCGGAGACTTGAACACATCCTCGGTCAGTTCTGATTCAAGAGCCTATTCAATCCAGCCTCTCTTCAGCTGGATGCAGGACGGCAGGACAAGCGCCGCTTCCTCTGACGCCAAAGCAAGTTACAACGGCTATGACGCCGCGTCTAACTCGGCTGCCAAAAACCAGTTGGACCACATTTTCTTAAAGAATATGACACCGAACATATTTACGACGGATGACTCCGATGCCTACGGGGTGAAATACGTCTCGGACCATTATCCGGTGTTTCTGACGGTGAAAATAGCTGTCGACTAAAATGTGCTTCGCCTTATTAGGTGGAAGTCGCACTTCACTTTTGACATTGTCCTTGACAAGATCATATCGGCGACAAGCTCGCCCATCTGAGCGAAATCCGTGGACACTGAAGTAAGTCCGCTGAGAATAATCTGGTTGATCGGAGACTCATTATAGGAAATAAGACCTATGTCTTTGCCTATCTTGAGTTTCTGCTCTTTTGACATTACGACCAGACGAATCAGTCCGGAGTCTAGCTGGCTGTTGAGAATCAGATAAACCTGCTTCTTGCGGATTTTGTCCGCGGTGATTTCCGAGAAATAATCCACCGGGATGTCGTAAGTCCGGCAAAACCTGTCAATACCGACGGAAATTTCCTTGGCGTAAAGACTCGAAGGCAGAGTGACGACATTCAGTTTCTCGTATTTGCCGAAAGTGTCGATGCCCTGCTTAAGCCCGTCAAATATGTCGTTTTCAAAGTCCTGATACACTGCCCCGTAGTTTCCTTGAAGCCCGGGCATCAGACGATCGACTATGATCAGTTTGCGGTTAGGCACTCTCTTGAGAAGTTTGAGAACGCGCTTCTGGGTGGCGCTGTCAAGCGGAAAATGCGGCGTGATCACATAATAGTCGAACAAATCCAGATTCTCGTCCAGATAGTATTCCAGAATCTCAGGGTTCTGACCGTGGAGCCTAATGGTAATCTCCGCCGTCAATCCCATCTTGGCAACAAGAGAATCGAAGAGGATCTGCTTGTAAGTGCTGAGCTTGTCCAGAAGCAGAAGTACTTTTAGTTTGGCGCTGGGAGAATCGGAGGTCACATAATAGCCTTTCCCCTGTTTCGCCTCAATCAGGCCGGAATCTCTCAACAAAGTGTAAGACTTCTTGACCGTCTCCTTGGAGATGTCAAGGTCGGCGGCCAGATTGTTCATTGACGGGATAAGATAGCCGTCAGGATAGTCACCGCTTGTGATATTTCTTTTAATCTGCGACACAATCTGCTTGTACACAGGCATCTTTGCCGTTTGATCAACTGTGATTTTCTTTGCCATAGCTAAATAATTCAAATATTTTTGTCAAATATAACAAATCTTTTTATATTTGCACCACACTACACAACACTAACGTAAGGGCTGTGGTATGAAATGGTCCGTTCACGAGTGCAAATTAAGCTAAAAAAAGGGACTAAACCAACATTCCGGATAAGAACGTTAATTAGAAACTCTAAAAAGACACATAATAGATATGCTAAGCAAAGGATTGAAAATCAACACAGGCAGACCCGGTTACAAATGGGAAGTGCTCGCATTGCTCTGGATTGCCTTTCTGCTCAACCAGGCGGACAGACAGGCTTTTAACGTTGTCCTCCCTCTCATTAAGGAAGATCTCGGTCTGAGCGACGTGCTCATCGGTACCATCGCGACCATATTCAATCTCTTCTATGCAATCCTTGTACCCATCGGAGGTCTCATCGGTGACCGGTTCAGCAAGAAATGGATTGTCACGCTCAGCATTTTGTTCTGGAGCTGCGCCACGGCTCTGACGGGACTGGCTAACGGATTCCTTATGATCGTAATCACCAGAAGTCTCGCTACCGGAGGCGGAGAGGCGTTTTTCGGCCCCGCAAACTATGCTCTGCTTGCCCAATATCACAAAAAAACAAGGGCTCTCGCAATGTCGATTCATCAGACGGCTTACTATGTCGGGATCATTCTCAGCGGATATGTGGCGGGCTACATCGGGGAGATGTTCGGCTGGAGAAGCGCTTTCTACGTGTTCGGAGGCATCGGCATAGTTCACGCCATAGTTATGATCTTTTTGTTGAAAGATAAAAAGGAAAAGCCGGAGACTGACGCAGCTGAATCGGAGGAGAAGCATGCCGCTCCGGACGAGAATGTCGTTCCCGTCGAAAAGACCGAAGAAAAGCCGGGAATATGGGAAAGCCTCGCCGTATTCTTCAAGACGCCAACCGCTTTGCTGCTGACATTCGGATTCGCAGGACTGATTTTCGTTCTGACCGGCTATCTCACTTGGATGCCGACCTACCTGTATGAGAATTTCGATATGAGCCTGACTCAGGCGGGTTTTCACTCTATGTTCTACACACACCTGTTCGCATTCTTCGGGGTGCTTATCGCAGGAGGACTTTCTGACAAACTCGCTGCGATAAAACCGGGCTACAGAATGGCGATGCAGGGTGCGGGACTTCTGTTCGCGGTGCCCTTCATCCTTATGATGGGACATTCTCAGACTCTTTGGGTGGTCTTCGCCGGACTTGCCGGTTTCGGATTCGCAAGAGCATTCTTCGACGCCAACACCTACACGGTACTTTACGATGTCATTCCCGAGAAATACCACTCCACGGCATCAGGGATTAT
>JBAYFJ010000095.1:0-7743 GCA_041667245.1 Bacteroidales bacterium
AAATTCGTAAATTTGGAAAATCAAACCGATTAATATGGGAACAATTTTACTAAAGAATATTTTCCTCGATGGTGGCAGAAAGGACATTGTCATAGCCAAAGGGCTGATACAAAAAATCATAGCATCGGGAGATCTCGACAAGACGATTCACACTCCAGGCAACGAGTCTCTTGCCGTCCACGTGGCTTCAGGGGTGGAGATTGTCGACTGCTCCGGCAAGGCGGCATTTCCGGGGTTCGTCAATATGCACACTCACGCTGCTATGTCCCTTATGCGCGGCATCGAGGAAGACGCTCCCGACCTTCAGGACTGGCTGGACAAGATCTGGGGAATTGAAGCTAAAATCGACGCCGACTTCGTCTACTGGGGCACTAAAGTGGCTTGTCTGGAAATGATCAAGACCGGCACTACCACTTTCAACGATCAGTACTGGTTCGGACAGTACGCTTTCAAGGCCGCAGTCGAAACCGGCATCAGGCCTGTGATAAGTTATGTGGTTCTTGACCACAACAATCCGGAGGAAGCGGCAAGGCAAAAAGACCAGTGCGAGGAAAGATATGCCGATTCTCTCTCGTGGAAAGACAAGGGTATTTTCGAGATGGCTTTTCACGCCATATACTCTGTGAGCGAGGAGATGATTCTGTGGACAAGCGAATTTGCGAGAAAGCATAATCAGAAGCTACACATCCACCTTTCAGAAACAGAGAAAGAAGTGGAAGACTGCAAGAAACTGCACGGTGGACTCTCTCCTGTTGAGTACCTCGACAGTCTGGGGATTCTCTCGGAGAACCTCATTGCGGCACACACTCTTTGGCTTAGCGACCACGACATAGAACTCCTCGGGAAAAACCACGTGACCTGTGTCCACAACATCAATTCCAACACCAAGCTCGCTTCCGGGTATATGTTCAGGTACAATGAGTTGCGCGATGCCGGGGCCAACGTCTGCATAGGGACTGACGGCTGCGCCTCGTCCAACAATCTGGATATGCTTGAGGCTTGCAAGACCTCCGCTATCATCCAGAAGGCGTGGAGACAAGACACTCAGGCTATGCCTCTGAACGAATTGGTCAGTCTCGCCACATCGCACGGGGCAAAGGCGTTCAACCTCAACACAGGGACAATCGAGGAAGGGAAAATTGCCGACATATCCATTATAAATATGGAGAATTCCTTCTTTCTCTCCCCCGCCCCGTTCCTCAGCAATTTCGTCTATTCCTCCCACAGCGACTGCATAGATTCAGTGATTGCAGACGGCAATTTCGTTATGAGGGACAGGGTGATAAAAGGAGAGCGCGAGAGTCTGGAGAATGCAAGGAAAGAAATAGATAAAATCTTCAAAACTAAATAATTATGGATTCAAGAGTTGAGAAAATACACAATGCGGCCGATTATGTAAAGAGCCTTTTGGGCGGCAGAACTCCTCAAGTGGGCATAGTTCTGGGCAGCGGCCTTGGGAAATTGGCGGAGAAGATCTCCAACCCGATCACGATTCCTTACAAAAGCATTCCGGGTTTCCCAGTATCCACCGCTATCGGACATAAAGGCAACTATATAGCCGGTACTCTCGGCGGAAAATTCGTCATTGCTATGCAAGGGCGAATCCACTACTACGAGGGCTACACTATGGAGATGGTTACTCTTCCTATCAGAGTGATGAAAGTGCTGGGAATCAGTTTCCTTTTCGTCTCCAACGCCGCAGGAGGAATCAATTTCGATTTCAGGGTCGGAGATCTGATGATAATCAAAGATCACATCAATCTGCTGCCTAACCCGCTTTTGGGTCCCAATATGGATGAATTCGGGCCTCGCTTCCCTGATATGACGCATCCTTATGACCAGAGACTGATTGAATTGGCCAAAAAGACGGCTGCCAAGTTGAATCTTCCTCTAAGGGAAGGTGTCTACATAGCAGGCACGGGTCCGAGCTACGAAACTCCTGCCGAATGGCATTTCTACAGGACCATCGGGGCTGACGCAGTGGGTATGAGCACTGTTCCGGAGGTGATAGTGGCAAGGCATTCCGACATTCCGGTGTTCGGAATGTCGGTAATCACTAATGCGGCGCAGAAGGAATTTGCAGAAGACTACAAGAATGACGGTGACGACGTGGTTAAGGCCGCCGATGCGGCTGCCGACAAGATGTCAAAACTGTTCGCGGATATTATTGAAGCACTGTAATATGTCTGATTTCGGTTTTTTCAGAGTCGCTGCCGTTGTGCCGACAGTAAAAGTCGCTGATGTCAAAGAGAACACGCTGGAGATCTGCCGGCTTCTCGCTCAGGCGGAAGAGAAGAAGGTGTCACTTGCTGTCTTTCCGGAATTGTCCGTCACAGGCTACACATGCGCGGATCTGTTCGGTCAGAACTTGTTGATCAGCAAAGCGGAAGACGGGATTACCTTCATCAAGAAATTCACGAGAGGCAAACATGTCACGGCGGTCGTCGGGGCTCCTGTAAGAGTCGGAGGACGGCTTTACAACAGCGCCGTGGTTATTCGCAACGGGGTTGTTAAAGGGATTGTCCCTAAGATTTATCTTCCAACTTACGATGAGTATTATGAGTCGAGATGGTTTGCCAGCGGAGCGGATTTTCTGTCCAAGGCCTCACGCTGCGACGGCTCGTTTCTTGACAACGGCAAAGATTCTTTCAGAGAATGTTTCGGCGGGACTATACAGTTTGCGGGAGCTAAGGCGAACATAAGCCCTAATCTGCTTTTCAACATCGGGAAGGCAGTTGTCGGGATTGAGTTGTGCGAGGATTTATGGACTCCCCTGCCGCCTTCTTCCTACCACTGTCTGGCCGGCGCCAACGTGATTGCCAATCTGTCGGGCAGCAATGAGGTTCTGATGAAGCACGACTACAGAAAAGGCCTGATTTCACAACAGTCTGCCCGCACTATTTCAGGATATGTTTATTCTTCCTGCGGCTGGGGAGAGTCCACTCAGGATCTCGTTTTCGCAGGTGAGGCGATGATTTGCGAGAACGGCAGTCTGATGGCTGAGAACAAGAGATTCCGGAGCGAAAGCAGTATGATTGTCTCTGACATAGATCTTGACAAACTTTCAGTCCTGCGTCAGAAAAAGAACTCTTTTTACGCCGTAGCCCCGGACGGGACTAGATCTTCGGAATTCCACAATTACTATTCAAGAATAAATGTGGGCAATCCTTCCGACACTGATTTTGACGCCTCTCTTCTAAGAAAGTTGGAGGCTCATCCGTTCATCCCTTCCACAAGCAAGCAGGAACTGGACGTCAGGTGCAAGGAAATCACTTCCATACAGGTGACGGGTCTTGCCACGAGACTGTCCCACATCGGATGCAAGACTGCAGTAATCGGAATTTCAGGCGGGCTTGACAGCACGCTGGCCTTGATCATCACGGCTTTGGCCTTTGACAAACTCGGCCTTCCCCGCAAGAACATCATCGGCATCACTATGCCGGGTTTCGGCACCACGAAAAGGACACACGACAATGCGGACGACCTGATGGCTTCCCTCGGAATTACCGGCAAAGAGATTTCTATAGCGCCTGCAGTGACTCAGCATTTCAAGGACATCGGGCACGATCCTCACGAGCATGACACGACTTACGAGAACTCTCAGGCCAGAGAAAGGACGCAGATTCTGATGGACGTGGCGAACAAGACGGGAGGGATAGTTGTCGGTACCGGAGATTTGTCGGAATCCGCTCTCGGATGGGCCACATACAACGGGGATCACATCTCAATGTACGCCGTCAATGCGAGCATTCCCAAGACATTGGTTGTCAGCATCATTAAGTGGATTGCACAGACTCATTCCAATCTTTCCGAAACAGGCTGCAAGCGCGAAGTCAGCGCGATTCTTCTCGACATAATCGACACACCTATCAGCCCTGAGCTAACGCCTGCCGACGCTTCCGGAAAAATCATTCAGCTCACAGAGGATCTTGTCGGCCCGTACGAACTGCACGATTTCTTCCTTTACAACTTGTTCCGATTCGGCTATCCTCCATCGAAACTTCTTTTCCTCGCGAAAAAAGCATTTGCCGGAGTTTATGATGACGCCACCATAGAAAAGTGGCTGAAGACCTTCGTGCGAAGATTCTTCAGCCAGCAATTCAAACGCTCCTGTATGCCTGACGGGCCTAAGGTCGGATCAGTGTCTCTGTCTCCGCGCGGTGACTGGAGAATGCCTTCCGACGCATGGTCCACTATGTTTTCAGAGGACATTTAGCATATCGCGGCTATTGCTGTGCCATTCTCTGCAAATCAGACAAATAGATGTCCGCATCAATGCAGATGAACGTAGTCTCCCCCTCCTCCTTGGCGATCATCACGAATGACCGGCACAAATCAGCGTTCACGACTCCGTACATCTCGGTCGTCTCCCCTTCTTCTTTGGCTTCCATAAGCTTTTCGTAGCCTCCCTTGCGGACCATATTCCTCACGTCTTCCGAAAGTCTGACTACATTCGGATCTTTGGAACCGGAAGAGAATGACAAAATGTAAAAGCCTTTGAAGTTCCTGATTGAACTGGTTTTAATGTTTGTGTTGGGCAATGTGCCCACAAAACGAAACATAGCCGGAGAGATGTACACGGCTTCGACGCCTTTGATATCAGAGTACTTTTCATAGATGCTCTTACCCGTCTGAGCAAAAGTAGCGATGGAAAGCAGCAGCAATGCTGAAAGAATCACGATAACCTTTTTCATAATCATTATTTTATTTTTTCTTGTTAAAATCTGAAATCACTCCTTTTGCCCTGTCAATCGGCTGCCCGACCGCTTTCTCAGCCTTATGAATCGGCTTCTCGATTGCAGCCTGAGCTTTCGCAACCTTTCCGGAGCAGTAATCAAGGGTGTGCGAAATCCGCATCATAGTCTTTTCAATCTCCACATAAGCCATTCTCGGATCATCAAATGTGTCCTTTGGGGCGTGCGAAGAAATCAAAAACGCAGTCCCCAAACCGGCCAAAAGCACGATTGACGCAGCCACACTCGCAATCAGCCTATAGCGCTTGACTGCCGTTTTCCGTCCCTCGTCTCCTTTCAACGCAAGCTTCTCGTTGCCCTCATTTCTTTTCAAGGCAGGCTTCGTCCGACACTCATCACACTTCAAGATCTTGTTCGTTCTATCAAGGGAGGCAGTAAGATCCCTAAGATCTTCCTCTAAGCTCGGAGCCGTTTTCAAAGAATCATCCTCAGCAATACGCATCAGATCTTCTGCGGACAATTTCTCTATATCTTTTATATTCTTCATAAACTGCTATACATTTAAATTCTTTATACTCTCTTTGCGATTTTGCTCCTCAAACTTTTCCTTGCCAGACTGAGCAGGACTCTGAGATTCAACTGTGAAAGGCCTGTCTTTTCAGAAATATCCTCGTAGCTTAGCCCTTTGAACACCCTCATTTCCAAGACGTTGCGTTGATTGTCCGGCAACTCCGCGACACACTGTCTCACAATCCTCACAGTCTCACGGCCGATAAAATCGTCGTCTGGGGCGGTGCTCGAATCCGGCAATCTGACCTTAGCTTCGTCAATCCTGTCCGTCTGCCTCACATTCTTGCTTCTAATTCTGTCAAGACACTGATTTTTAGTCAGTTCCAGTGAATATGCCAAAGGCGCTCGCACATCCTGAAGGTCATCTTTCTTGTTCCAAAGTTTGACGAAGAGATCCTGAACGGCATCCATCGCGTCGTCCTCCGATTCCAAAATGTAGAATGCCACTTTGTACATTCTTTCTACCAAAGGGACCCATATTCTATTGAACTCTTCTGTTGTCATCTCGATTTGTTTCAATCATTAAGACGCACAAATATGCAAAATGTTAAAGACAATCCGCACTTTCTTTATTGCATTATGAAACATTACATACCTCTTTCGCCATGGGGTTAGCGCTAAAAAAAGGCTCCAAAACGGATGGTTGCAAGTTGGTTTTTACCAAAAATCCACTTGCAAAACTTGAGATAATTTTTATTTCAGTAAAAATGCTAATCATTGTCAAGAATGAAATTGGACATATTAATAAACTGATTAAAATAAAAAACAATTTATTGCTGTTTGCAGCAGTTCTTGCGGCGCTCTCTTTGGCCTCTTGCAACAAGACTGAAGAAGATGAGCTTTTAGACGGCGGCATCAGATACGAGTTTAACAAACCTTCATTGTCATTCGGCGCAGAAGGAGGTAATTCTGTCGTTCTCTGTCTCAATTCCGACCTGTGGTTTGTTCATAGCATTCAAGTTACCGGCACGGACATTTATTATTACGGTTCAAAACGAGAAGACACCTCCGTGACAGGAGATGGGATTAAAGCGATAACTTTTGATAACAACAAGCTGAGCGTCACAGTGGACCCTTCTTCCACAAAACGAGAATGGACTGTTGGGATGAGCTGTCTCGATAATTTCGGCTATTTGACCATATACCAGAATCCGGAATGAGCCGGTGAACAACGGCTGCCCACAGGAAGGTAAGAAATCAAGCGAAAAGAAGACTTAAATTGCAAAATATTTTAATAATCGCTTGAGAAAGTTAAAAACATCCTTAATATTTAACGATGTTAGTTGCTTTTTCTCAATGGATTTCTTAATTTTGCATAGTAGGTAATTACGGTGAAAAATGCTTGAAGATATAAGAAACGATATCAGTAAGTTGATTTCTCTTTACGAGAAAGAAAAATCTGAAAGAACAAGACTTCAGATTGCTCTCGAAAAGAGTGATGCCGATAATTTGACCTGCAGGAAGCATATAACTGAGTTAGAACAACAGATTGACAATCTGAAACTGACAGAAGCATTTCTGACGCCCGCCGGTGGGGATTCCGGAGCAAAGGCCAAGATAGACAAGTTAATCAGGGAGATCGACAAGTGCATCTCATTAATAAGTGAATAGAATGGACCAGAAAATCACTTTGAAAATCGGAGTGTCCTCTTACCAGCTTAAAGTAAGTTCTCCTGAACAGGAAAGCAAGATGAGAAAAGCAGCCGAGATGATCAATAAGACACTTACCGTCTATGACAGTAAATTTCCCGACAAGTCGCTATCGGACAAAATGGCTTTTGTGGCTATTAATGAGACATTCCTTCTTCTTAACAAGGATGAGGAGTTGGAGAAGATGAAAAGCGAGATTCAGAAACTGCGAAATCAGACAGAAAGTTATCTAGAGAATATTGAAAAAAGCGGCCGTTAGTTCCTACTTGCTGAAAACAACACGTTCCACGGAACCGAGTTTACTCGAAACAGGGATGGATGGGCCTTGGTTACCTTCGGGGATTCAGCTTACGCTGGACAGAGGATTCCTGAACTGATTCGGAGCTCAAATCTTATTATTTAAGATTTTCTGACAACCAACTAACGGCTTTTTTTAACTAACCGGTCGCTTCCACAAGAAGTTGACCGGATTTTTTTTGACTATATTACTTAATTAAACAATTACATATACGTTATTACTATGTTTTTATATTACATTTTGGCTGCGTTTATCGGCGCCGGTGTTGCACTGGCTGCTTACATATTAGCCCGAAAGATAATACTTAAAGGGCGGAAAGATGACATTCTGGACAAGGCGGAAATTGAGGCCGAAAGTCTGAAGAAAGACAAAATCCTTCAAGCAAAAGAGAAGTTCATTCAACTCAAAAGCGAGTATGAGAAATACGTCAATGACAAGAATTCTCAACTGAAGGACAACGAGAACAGAATCAAGCAGAAAGAGAACTCGCTGAATCAGCAGAACGCTGATATGCAGCGCAAAATCAAAGAC
>JBAYFJ010000096.1:0-7531 GCA_041667245.1 Bacteroidales bacterium
AAGTTACACTCCCCTATCGAATATAGACCCGGAACCGTTGTCTGAAGATCGTAATCAACCCAAAGACCGCCCATCGTGTAATGGATTGCCGGATAGATCATCATAGGCTCTTCCCACGGACTTGTGGTCGTTATTTTCTCATACATCTGGAAAAGATTGCCATATCTTTCCTCAACTCTCTGATGTCCGATACGTTTGATCGCATCCTTGAAATCAAGGAACACAGCGAGACCGGTCTCATTGACACCGTAGCCTGCATCGCATCTTTCCTTAGCCGCTCTGGAAGCAACATCGCGAGGAACGAGATTTCCGAATGCCGGATAACGACGCTCGAGATAATAATCTCTGTCCTCCTCAGCTATCTGAGAAGCCTTTATTTCGTGCTTGCGCAGTTTCATCACGTCTTCCTTCTTCTTAGGAACCCAGATACGTCCGTCATTACGTAGAGACTCGGACATAAGCGTGAGTTTAGACTGCTGATCACCATGTACAGGAATACAAGTAGGGTGAATCTGAGCGAAGCAAGGGTTAGCGAAATAAGCCCCGTGCTTGTAGCACTGCCAAGCCGCGGAACCATTGCTGTTCATAGCGTTAGTGGAAAGATAATAGGTGTGGCCGTAACCGCCGGTAGCGAGAACAACAGCATGAGCGCCGAACCTTTCCAACTTTCCTGTGACGAGATTGCGAGCGATAATACCTTTAGCCTCACCGTTAATCATCACGAGATCAAGCATTTCGTGTCTCGGATAGCTAACAACGGTACCTGCCGCAATCTGACGGTTCAGAGCCGCGTAAGCACCGAGAAGCAACTGCTGACCGGTCTGTCCTCTGGCATAGAACGTACGACTAACCTGTACACCTCCGAAAGAACGGTTTGCGAGATACCCGCCGTACTCCCTTGCGAATGGAATACCTTGAGCCACGCACTGATCTATGATTTTCGCACTCACCTCGGCAAGACGGTAAACGTTAGCCTCACGGCTACGGTAATCTCCTCCTTTGATGGTGTCATAGAAAAGACGATAGACGGAGTCATTGTCGTTCTGGTAATTCTTTGCTGCGTTTATACCTCCCTGAGCAGCAATTGAATGCGCCCTTCGAGGAGAATCGCTGATACAGAAAACCTTGACATTGTAGCCAAGCTCACCAAGCGAAGCGGCGGCAGAAGCCCCGCCGAGACCAGTACCAACCACAATGATTTCGAGTTTTCTTTTGTTGTTAGGACTGACAACACGGATCTCTGATTTGCGCTTTGTCCACTTTTCTGACAAAGGTCCATCAGGAATCTTTGAAATTAATTTATTATCGGCCATTTTACAGTATTTATGAAATTGCACGCAATTTTAGTCATTTTTTGCGTAAACTACAATCAAAACAAAATGTTATTGAAGAAAAGAACTGAAATTCCTCATATAAACGTCAATATAGTCTTTGGAAGCGTCGTCATAACGAGAAAAAAATTCTTTTTCTGAAATTATGCCGGATGTCCATTTTAAATAAATGCTTCGGAAACTTTCATTAATTTCCATCTCTGTTGAATGACAACAACTTAAAAGAGACGGTAATGATGACTCCCCCTTCAAAACCGCTCTCAAATTGACATATTTTTTGCCGTTGCCGAGGCTTAACGGGAAGACGTATTTTTCTTTGATATAAAGAGCCTTGTCGCACAAAAGCGCATTCTCGGAGAACTCGGAGGACTTCATATAGGCAGGAATGTGATCAGAAGACCCTACCAGTAAAGGAATCGCAACACTGCAAGCAGGATACCCGAGAATTGTCCACATTACGGTGTGAAGAGGATTCTCGCCTTTCCTCACTCCCTCTAACACTATGGACGCAGAAGTGATTCTACGAGGAATCAAGTCCTGATCCACGGCCATACCGTTGAAAAAACCGCCGGCCTCCATAGCGTCATAATTGTCAGAATAGTCGATCCCTAACACATAACTTGAATAATGTCTCGAAAAACTCTTAAAAAGAAGAGAATGATCAGCGATATTTAAATCTCCAGAAGCCACAATCCCGCTCATAATTGACTGTGCGCTCAAATATCTCTCATACCCGGCTACATCCTCCTTACGTCCGTTCTCACAAAAATTGGTAACAACCCTGTACCCTTGAGCAATGTCGTTCACATTGAACTCATACCACTTGTGATTGTTGACCTCAAAATAAGACGCTCCACCTTCGGCATCTATAACTCCGAAATTAGCTTCGACCCCGAAAGGTCGGGAAAGAGTGTCAAGAAAAGCCTTGAAATCATCCACTGTGGCGCACACACCAAGAGCCTTGTACATCAGAATTCCCTCTCTATCCATCAGAGAATCAGGTACATCGTCATCCTTGATGTTGTAAGAAGCAGTGTTCATTATTGAGAATCCTGAAGTGTTGGTACCGGTCCACGCCTCTCCCCCTTCCGAAGAAGAATTGACCAGAGCGATGAAGTCGTAAGAAGTCCCATTGAAGCGCTCCACACGGTTGTCCATATAATCCGAATCCCTATGTTTCAACATTATGGGCTTGCCGGAAGCAGAAACTCTTGACGAGATTATAACTGAAGTGCAAGCACGGGAAGGGAGACTCAGAAAAAGCGTACTTAAAAATATAAGTAAAAATAACTTATTCATAGAAAATGAATTAGAAAAGACTTCCGGGAGAATTGTCGTCACTTATCTTGTTCTGAATGTTGTTTCTCTCAAATTCGGACTGAAGACCTAAATGAGAGTAAGACAATTCTGTGGCGATTCTCCCTCTCTGAGTCCTGACCAAAAAGCCCTCTTTGATAAGAAAAGGCTCATAGACCTCCTCAAAAGTCCCCTGATCCTCACTAATGGCGGAAGCAATAGTGCTTGCTCCAACAGGGCCTCCTCGGAACGTGGTTATAATGGTTCTGAGTATCTTATTGTCAATGGAATCAAGTCCCATTGTGTCAATGTTGAGCTTGTCAAGAGCGTACTTAGCGATCTTCAGATCTATGTTTCCGTCTCCAAGAACCTGAGCGAAATCCCTGACTCTTTTGAGCAGAGAATTAGCTATACGAGGTGTTCCCCTACTCCTCATCGCAATTTCTTTCGAAGCATCCTCATCAATCCCGATGTTAAGAATAGAAGAACTTCTCTTCACGATTCTTATCAAATCTGAAGCATCATAGTACTCGAGAGCGCACTTTATCCCAAAACGCTCCCTCAATGGAGCAGTCAGGAGTCCGCTTCTGGTAGTGGCCCCCACAAGGGTGAAGGGATTGAGAGCAATCCTGACAGACCTCGCCCCGGGGCCTTTGTCTATCATAATGTCAATGACATAGTCTTCCATTGCAGAGTAGAGGTACTCCTCCACTTCAGGAGAAAGCCTGTGGATTTCGTCAATGAAAAGCACATCGCCACTCTCAAGAGAAGTAAGAAGTCCTGCCAAATCCCCTGGCTTGTCAAGCACAGGGCCTGAGGTCACCTTCAGATTAACACCCATCTCGTTTGCTATAATATGAGCTAAAGTCGTCTTTCCCAGACCAGGAGGGCCGTGGAAAAGCACGTGATCAAGTGCCTCCCCTCTCATCTTCGCAGCCTTGATGTAGACCTTTAGATTGGAGACTATTTCTTTCTGCCCGGTGAAATCCTCAAGTTCCTGCGGTCTTATGACGCCGTCAAGTTCTTTGTCTTTCTCCACGACTGACTCGTGAGGGTCAAAATCATTCATAATTAATATTTATATTTTTTTATATATAAAGTTTTTTAATGTATATGCTTCTGTTAACTCTGTTGATAACTTTGTATATTCTTAGTTTTCAATAATTTACACACATTTGTTTTTGTTGATAACTCAGGGTGTTCTCTTTTGAAAACTTGTTGATAACTTGTGCGAAAAACTTATCAACAATTAGGACCTGTGTTTTCAACAGGTTTTGAACAGGTTATCAACAGCTTTTGCCGGGGCATTGTTGAAAACTTTTTTTACTACCTTTGTCCGGTTTTTAAATGTTCTGAAAGAATTATGCTCATAAGTTCTCACGCTTTGGCGGAACTTAAAACAGGACTTGCGACCTCACGGAGAATATTCTGTAACGGAATTTTCTTTTCCGCGAGGTGGTTTGTGTTGTCTGAAGCCGCCTCAAAAGGCACAAATGTCATTGTCTTGCCTAATAAGGATGCCGCAGAGTACTGCAGTTCCGACCTTTACAATCTTGTGGACGGTGACATAGTGTTCTTCCTTCCCGATTCCGGAGACGGAGTTGAAAGAAGTAACTACAAGTCATCTCTCGCCGTTCAAAGAACTGCCGCCATTGAAAAAATTCTTTCAAACAAAGATAACGAAAAAAGGCTGTTTGTCGTCACATATCCTCATGCTTTAGATGAATTAATTCCTCAACCCTCTGAGATTCAGGATAATATATTCAGAATTAAAAAAGGTCAGTCAGTCTCTCACGATGAGATAAAGACGGCTTTGTCAAAGATAGGTTTCGAGAGAGTGGATTTTGTTTCCTCGCCTGGGCAATTTGCCATCAGAGGCTCAATAGTGGACATATTTTCTTATTCCTTCAATTTGCCTTACAGATTGTCATTCTTTGGCAACGAGATTGAGAAAATCCATATATTTGACTGTAACACACAGCTTTCCAAAGATGAAATAGAGAGCGCAGACATATATCCGGATGTGGCGGTGTCTTCCGAAAAAGAGAAAACTGAAAGTATATTCAATATATTTCCTAAAAACACTGTTATCTGGCTTGACTCCTCTGATATGTACAGGAATAGTGAGTTTTTCCCGCTCACTGATGCTTTCAAGTGTGTTTTTCTCGACACTCCGCTTTCAGAGGAGGAAGATGCGAGGGTGGTTTTCAATCTGTCTCCGCAGCCTGTCTTCAATAAGAATTTCGAACTATTGTCTGCTGACATAAAGACAAAACTTGAACATAATTACAAGGTCTTTATTTTCGGAGAGAAGGAAAGCCAGCTGGAGAGGGTAAAGTCGGTGTTGCTTGAGAACGGCGGACTGATGCCTTCTTTCGTCAAGAAGAACATTCATTCCGGGTTCATAGACAATGACGACAAAATCTGCTGCTACACGGATCACGAGATTTTCGACCGTTTCCACAGAGTAAACATAAGAAGGACCGTTGACAAGACGGAGCAGCTGACACTCAATGACTTGAATTCTTTTTCGATAGGGGATTACATTGTCCACATAGATCACGGAGTCGGCATTTTCGGCGGGCTTGTGAAGATGAAGGATGACAAAGGCAGGTTCCGTGAGGTTGTGAAACTGATGTACAAGGACAATGACGTGGTTTTTGTTTCGGTTCATTCTCTCAACAAAATTTCAAAATTCCGCTCAAAGGACGGTGAACCGCCGAGAATCAACAAGTTAGGGTCCAAGACCTGGCAGGTTATGAAGAATAACGCCAAGTCCAAAGTAAAGGATATTGCGAAGGATCTGATTCAACTCTACGCCAAAAGGAAGGCCACTAAAGGCTTCTCTTTTTCAGCTGATTCATATATGCAGGAGGAACTTGAGTCCTCATTCATTTATGAGGACACTCCAGATCAGGAGACTGCGACGGAATCAGTTAAGAAGGATATGGAAGACACTTGCCCTATGGACAGGCTGATCTGCGGTGATGTCGGCTTCGGTAAGACGGAAATTGCCATTAGAGCTGCCTTCAAGGCCGTCAGCGACAACAAACAGGTTGTCGTTCTGGTGCCAACGACGATTTTGGCTCTGCAGCATTTCGAGACTTTTAAAGACAGGCTGAAGGGATTTCCGTGCAATATAGATTATGTGAGCCGGCTTCGCTCAGCCAAGGAGGTTACTGACATCAAGACAAGGCTTTCCAAAGGTCAGATAGACATTTTGATTGGAACCCATAAGGTTCTTGGCAACGGATTTGTGTTCAAGGACTTGGGGCTTCTCGTGATTGACGAGGAGCAGAAATTCGGAGTTGCGGCGAAGGAAAAACTAAGGAAAATGAAGGTGAATGTGGACACTCTCACTCTTACTGCGACTCCCATTCCCCGCACACTTCAATTCTCATTGCTCGGAGCGAGGGATCTGTCCATAATCAGCACCCCGCCGCCTAACAGAATCCCGATTCAGACTGAAATCATTCTGTTTAAGGAGGATGACATCAAAAGTATCATTAATTATGAGCTAAATAGGGGAGGACAGTTGTTTTTCCTGCATAACAAGGTGGAAGAGCTTCAGTCCATCTATGAGATTCTCCACAGAATCGTTCCGGACATGAAAATCTGTATCGCGCACGGTCAGATGAGGCCGAAGGATTTGGAGGACAGAATGCTTGATTTTATGCGCGGCAATTATGATATGCTTCTGTGTACCACCATTATTGAGAACGGTCTGGACATTCCAAATGCCAACACAATAATCATCAATCAGGCTCAGAACATCGGTCTGAGTGACCTTCATCAGTTGAGAGGAAGGGTAGGAAGGTCAAACAGAAAGGCTTTCTGCTATCTTATAGTGCCTCCTCTTGTCTCGATTTCCACCGAGTCGCGCAAGAGACTCAAGGCTATTGAGGAGTTTTCAGATTTGGGAAGCGGTTTCAACATCGCTATGCAGGATCTGGACATTAGAGGCGCCGGAAATATGCTGGGCGCTGAGCAAAGCGGCTTTTTGACTGAGATGGGCTTCGAGACTTATCAGCAGGTGCTTTCCGAGGCTATGGAGGAACTCGGTGTCGAGACAGGAATCAGTGTGAAGAACGTAAATAACTCATTTATTGAGGATTGCGTCATAGAGACTGATCAGCCGGCTCTTATTCCTGATTCGTTCATTGATGTGACTGAAGAGAAGATAAGGATATACAAGCAGCTCGACTCTCTCACCAATTCCAAGGAAATAGACAGAATGAGATCAGGGCTTCAGGATAGGTTCGGACAGCTTCCTGAGGAGGTTGACAATCTTTTCTATGTGTTGAGAATCAGGAACGCAGGTATGAGACTGGGATTTGAAAAGATAATAATCAAGAACGGTCTTATGATTATGTTTTTCATATCCAACCCGATGTCTCCCTATTACAAATCGGAAGTTTTCACCAATGTGCTCAAGAGAATCAGCGCTGAGCCGGAATTATTCAATTTGAAGCAGGTTGAGACCAGGTTGAAAATTGTGATAAGAGGGGTGGATTCTGTGCCGAAAGCGTATTCAGTTTTGGAAAAGTTGCAATAAAATGATAATTTTGTCGAATTGCGTAAGAAATTAAAGTGGCAAATCTTTTAATCGAAATAGGGAACACGGCCGTTAAAGCATCGTGGTCCGATGAAATGACTTTGGGCAAAACTTTTCGTTATCAGGGAGAGAAAGCGATCAACTTCATTCTTTCTCTTGTTGAAAAGGAAAAGCCTGAGGTTATGGTCGTGGCTTCGGTCTATGAGATTTCTCAGAAAGACTTGGTCCGGCTTCAGAGCGGATGTAATCACGTTTTGATTCTGGATAATGCTCACACTCAGACACTTGAAGACCACAATCTTCCGTCTTTTCTTACTTATGACAGGGCTGCGTCGCTGATTGCGGCGAA
>JBAYFJ010000097.1:0-7513 GCA_041667245.1 Bacteroidales bacterium
AAGTTCCTCGTTTCTGACAGGGGACTCATAATCGTAAAGGTACTTCTCGGAAAGCCCTCTGAAATAGGCGAACATCGAACTGTCCGCAGAGGCTCCGTCAAGCAGCCTCGAAATTCCCTCCTCAGGACAGGAGGTTATCGGCAATATACTAAGAAAGTCCGAAAAGGCCTGCTCCGTTATGATATTTCGATCCTTGATGTTCGTCTCGTCGGAGAAATCGAAGTTGTCCCAATAATGGTAAGACAGATACTCTGCCCTTTCCTGAGGCTCAGTAAGAGAGGAAGGTATGTCAGGGAACACGAAAGATTGCGCTCCCGCTCCAATCAGAAAGAAGAAAAGCGAGACACTCGAAAACAGAATGCGTCCCAAGGCTTTCATTAAAATGCGTAAATAAAATTGAAGGCCAATTTGGTGGGACCGAAATAACCGGTGTTGTCCGACCTAAGTTTCTCTTCGGACTGCGGGTAGGCGTATTTCTCATAATTAAGGTAAACGTAGCCTGCCCCCAGTTCGGCTTCCACCGCCACAGCCTTTCCTAAATTCCATCTGTAGCCGTAACTGATTCCCGCTCCTAAAGCAATCCCTTGATAGCGATGAGCTTTGAGATTGCCGCCGAACACTCCGCCCACATCGTAGGCTCCGTAAGTTAAATTGGCTCCCCAGAAACTCCTTTCAAAACGTGCGCTATTCCATTTGCGAAATTCAGGCTGCGCCATCCAAAGATTCATTCTGCGGTTATCCGAGAACGTCCACGGATTGCAATTAATTGAGAAATCGAAAGAGGTTTTCTCACCGAGCGCAAGCTCGAATCCGAGATTGAGAGTCGCGGTAACGTCATAGAGAAGATTGCTCTTTACCGCAAACAGCTGCTTTGGTTCCTCAACGGGAGGAGGTGGACACGGTTTCGGAGGAATCCGGGTCTCGTACATTACCGACGCATTGTCTTTCTCCGGACCTTCGACCAGCGGAGCCCCCATCTTCACCCGCTCCGGCTTCGGTTCCGGAGCAGGCTCAGGGACAATCACTTCAGGAGGTTTCGGCTTCATATACACTTGATAATACGTGCCGTGAACCACCCTGAAATCAAACTGAGTGCCTTTGAGAATGCGTTTAAGCACTACGTCAAGAGGACCTGTCAAATCTGTGTTCTTAGGATAGACGCCGGATATCAATGTCGGACTGAAAGCAATGGCCGTGTGATTTAGAACGGCCAACTCATTCAGAAGGCTATGAAGATCCTTCCCCGGCTGAGCCGACAACGGCACAGCCAAGAGAATCGTTATTATCCAGAGAATCGTTTTTTTCATTTCAGTTTGCGTCAATAATCTCCAAAGTTAGTCAATTCTTACGACTATTGACTTTATTTGGAATTCTTCACGCAGCGGAGTTGGTAACCGGACTTCCAGTTGGCATAAGAAACATTGAGTTTACCCTCTGTTGTAGTCTTTAGGAAAGAGGTCATCATTGCGAAAAACTGAACGTTCTTCAAAGTGGTTTCGTCAGTGTCAAAAGTCGGCTTGTAGGCAGTAGAACTCATAAGGTAGTTCATTCCTTCTTTTCCGAGATATGCCTCAACGGAGCATGTTGATTCTTTTGTCAGATTGACGAGATACTTTCCTGTGGTCGTCGCAGTGTTCCTCATCATCATTCCGGAGAAAGTAAAGTTGAATCCGTCCGCATCCAGAGAGGTAAGTTTGCCGGCAGTGTAGGTCTCGTCATAATAAGGCGCATTAACATTGTACACGATTCCGCTTTCGCCTTCAGCCTTCATAGACTGACCGCAAAGATTGAGGAACTCAGTACGCGACGGAACGTGCCAGCCCTTAGGGCATATACCCTGAGCGCCTTCGAACTTGTCGTAATTGGCTGAAGTAAGTTTCTGACCGAAAATTGCGTCATAACTGTAGAGATAGCCTCTGCCGGAAATGGCCTCAGCAGTGGTCTCGGCCTTGCCATCGGTATCGTAAGGATACCATATTCCCGAATCCACCGTCGGATCTGTTGAAGGAGTGTAGCCGCTTGGGATAAAGCGCATAGGCTCAGCCATCCATGTCAGCCCGTCCTTAAGTTTCACTGTCTTGTAACTTACCCCGTCATAGACGAAATGGTCGGCGAACTCTTCGAATGAGACGGCATCGGAGCCGATCTCTCCCTTGTCCTCCCAATTCTCAATCTGGCCCGAGGCCGAGACTGTGATGTCATCCGAAAGCACGGTCACGTTGACGCTGTACTGAGCGCCTGTTAGAGTCTCGAATGAGGAAAGCCTCTGAGACATCTCGATTCCGTTGACTGTGACGACAACTGAGAGAGAAGCCCTCTGAGGCACCAGAATGGCCTGGAAGGTGCTGTCATTGACCTTCTGTAGAGTTATGTCCCCTATCGTGCCCTTAGGGTCAGCCTTAGCGGCGAAGTCGGATGTGTCTATGGCCGCTGTCAGTATGGAATTCTGAAGTACCACTTTGGATATGGCCGCATCAAGCTGATTGTCTATTCGGACCAAAACTTTGGTGAGTCTGTGCTTGAATAGCATAGCTATCGCGGAACCTGTCGGGATGACGTCATCCTTGACGGCCGCGATGAAATCCGAAGAAGCCGTTCCGGCAGTCTGGTCGGTAGCCACAGTGAAAGACTCCGGCACTGAGGCGGCATAAGGATAATATGCTTTCAGAGAAGCGGTGTCGCTGCAGTCCGTGTACCAGAAGACTTGGCTCGCAAAGACGGAACCGTCGTACTCCATCACGGCGTTGTCGGCATATCTTCCTTCCTCATTATCAATATAAAGGCCTATTTTGTCACCTTTGTCGAAATTGGTCTCGGAAGCGCGTGTCATAAGAGGTTCCACCTTGACAAGACCGGGTGCGGATGGCGTTTCGTCATCATTTGAGCAGCCTGCTACTACGGCAAGCGCGGCGAAAAAGACAAAAAACTTACTTTTCATATCCAATTATTTAAAAATTATAACCTATTTTAAGACAACCTGCCAGGCGTTCGCTTCCGGAGATCGACACAAGGTCGAATCCGTGAAGCAGAGAACCGGAAATCTCCGCATAGGAGCCTTTCAGAAGGCCTCCTATAATGTTGTATCTCAAAGAGAGACTTCCGCCGAGCCTGTCAACGGTCAAGTACTCTTTCTGAAGAGCGTAATAATCGGCGAGCCTGTACGGCTTGGACCCCACTCCCGAATCCGCAACGTCCATTTCCTCCGACTCCGTCAGAGAGCCGGTGAAGAAAGAAAGTTTAGCACCGATGTCAAATCTTGAAAGATGGTAAAGCGCCGAGCCGTCAGCCTCGTACTGATCCACATTCTGTAGAGTCTTGTAAGGATAGATCAGCGACGAGAGGCCCTGGCGATGATTGTAGCCGAGACTCAAGCCCGCCTCCCACTTATTGCTGAACATCCGGTAATCAGCGCAATAACTCATAACTCTTCTTTCAAAGATCTTGTTATAGCCGTAGATATGTGGTGTCGTGACACCGTTTTCGTTGACTTTGTTGATGACCGATTCCCTGTTGTCCTGATCAAGATAGGAGAATCTCGCGTTCACCAGATGAGTGGCCCTCGGAGAGACGAATTTACCTCCCAGACGCGCGCTGATCTTATTCCCGGGGAACTTGTACCACGTGAAAGACTTCTCCCCCACCTCGCCCTCGGTGTGCAGCCATTCGGCATCGGCATAAAGACTCTTCCATTGGAACTGCAAAGCGGCTCCGTTGCTCAACTCCTTGACCGGAAACTTGTTGACTCCGGCCTCGTAAAGATGAACCCCGCTTCCGTTCCACACCTCGTAGGTCCCCGTCATCAATCCCTTGTCCAGAAAAGCATAATAGGAATCAGCAGTGGCCGTGCCTATCTGCTCTGGCTTAATGCTCTCGCTACTTTTCTCAAAAACGTAGGAAAGGCCCGCCTTAATGTCTCCTGCGAACCACATCACGCTCGGTGCAATGGTCATATCAAGCCTATAATTGGTGTGGCGCAAATCCTTTCTTTTGGAATAGTTGGCCGACTCGAAATCAATCTTGCCGCCAATTCTCCAATGGCCGGAAATCTCGGTGGCTATCCCTCCTGAGAAGGAATAGGTCTGAAGACTCTTCTTGCCGGGAGTGAATTCCAGCACGTCCACGGGATAATAGCCCGGATTGATGAACATTGAGCCGCACATATTCTTGCCGGTTGCCTGGTCGAAAGAGAACGATCCGTTCATTGAGAATTTGGCATTATGGACAGTGGTCTTGGCCGCTATTCCGGCATTCCACAAATCGGAAGCCTCGTAGGAATCGTGGAAGTCCCCACTTTTCAAACCGCCGTAGATTTCCGCATAAGACATAGTCACGGAATCATTTCTGATTCCCGTCACGTTGCGGCCCCGGTTCCAGAGATTCAAGGCCTCAGCCTTATCGAAAGGCTGTCCGAAGACTGTCTGCTGAGCACTCAGTGCCAGCACGAGAGAAAATATCACACAAATCTTATTCATCGCGCAGTGACTGAGTTTTACGTTCATAACAATCATTGGAAGAGTTGTTAGAGTCCTTCAGGACCTCGTAACCGCTTTTGGCGGTCGCCTCCTCGTCCACGTACCGGATCAGGGTGTGGCCCTGATAAATGTCCGACAGAGAAACATATCCGGCATCCACGGTCGGAGAGATTCGCTTGGAGTTGGAAGAGCTGCCTCCGTTGAACACTTCAATTCCATCGATGATCCATTCCCAAGGCACGGCTGCCACGTAAGAGCTTGGAGATCCGGGGGTCGGGATTATGTTGGCGTCGGAAGCCGCAAAATCCTGAACACTCTCTCCCTGCGCTTTGAAAATCACGACAGCCGGTGAGCTGACGGACACCGTGTAAGCAGTGCCGGGTCCGAATTTTTTGACGACTTCCAGATAGTGGTCCTGCTTGATCTGATCGCCCGGAACAGGATGATAAGTCGTGTTACTGAAATAAGTCGAATTGTAGCAGACGAAGTAGTCCGGTTTGTTAAGGTTGACCGAGTACTTGTACTTCACGGTGTGGTCGATTGCGCCTCGAAGACATATAACCGCATCCTTGCCGCTCTCAAGAGGGAAGGAAGTTCCGTTGCCACCGATCTCCCAAAGGACTTGCACAAGAGGCACAAATGACTGATACACAGTCTCTCCCGTGGTCTTGTCATTTGTGGTCCAAGGATTGGTTGAGTTGGAGTTGTAAGGAGCGCCGATGCCGAGGCAAAGACTGTCCAGGTACAGAACTCTGTTGTCATTGTTGTGCACTATGATGTACTGGTCGGACTGATAAGTGCCTTCCTCGGGGTACTTGCTGCATCCTCCGCAATAGATTTCCTTGATCACAAGAGTCCCTCCCTTAGAATGGCTTAGACTCACGTTCACATTGGCGTCCCCGCCTCCTATGACAATGTTCTCGGCGGATCCGTTGAAGATGTCGTTGTCCAGACGGTCGCTTACGGTGACTCTGTACAAGCCGTTGGGAACAGTGATTTTGGCGGAACCGGACGCATCCGTGAGAGCGGTGTAGCTGACGCCGGAACTCATATTCTCCACCCCGATGCCGACATCGGCTCTGACGAAACCGTCATACCCCTCCGGATAGACAGCGGTGACTCCGAGAGTGTGGACGTCACCGGAATAAGGGTCGGATGAGGACAACTTGAGGCAGCCCTCGGCAAGGACGGCCAAAGCCAGAATCAGACCTGTTGAAAAAATATTTCTTAAATTGCTCATATCTAAAATTTCAATCTGCAAGTCAGCCCATAGTAAAAATCAGGAGTGAAGATGGCGCTCACACCTGTTGCGTAACTCCTCACGTACTTTCTCGAGTTGGTGAAGTTGTTGGCGAAGAACGAGATGGAAATGTGGTCGCCTATCTCCTTGGTAACGCTCAAGTTAGCGGAGAAATACGGATCGTAGCCATCGCTTGCGAACACATAGGCGTTGCCGGAACGGACGATGAGGTTGGCAAAATCAGGATTGGAGGCCTCCTCGGAAGTGAACGGATGGACATTGCCGTCCAGATCCATATATGCGACCGGCCAAATGGCCGTGTACGAATCTCCGTCATAGATGTCGCCATTGGTCGAGACCGACGAACTGTTAGAGACAGTGTAAGCGTAGGTCTTGCCTTTGTACTCGGAAAGTGCCTGAGAGTGGCGCAGAAGCGCGGCCTCAAGACGGCAGGTAATTACGAGTCTGGCCTGCGGTATGTGCGTGATGGCCGTAAGATTGGCATCGGCTCTGTTGGTCTTCTGCCCGTTGGAGACGGAATTGCCGCCGGGGTAGATGCCCACGTACTGGTAGGATCTGTTCGCAAGAGTAGTGTGCGACCAGCCCGTGTTGTAGAAACAATTGAGACTTTCGTCCACATACTTCGTGTAAGAGTAGGTGGCGTCAAGTCTGAACTGTGTCCTTATCGGCTGAATCTGAGGGAAATCCACCGTAAGTTCGACTCCAGCTCTCTTGATGTCCCCTCCGTTGCTCTGTTTGCTTGACTGTCCGAATGTTCTGTCCGTGACCTTCACGGAAGCCGGTGTCCAATAGTCGTTCTTGTCATTTCTGAAATAAACGTTGCCTGTCTGGTTGTCCAGCCTGACGTCCGTGACGTCTGAGACGGAAAGCCCTGCAGGAAGGCTCAACACATTGTAGGAGAAAGGAGTGTAGACATTAGTGTACTCGTAAGGATTCTTGGTGATGTTGTAGAAGCCGGCCACGGAGATCTTCGCTCCGAAAAGCTGAAGGTCAACTCCGATTTCGGAATTATAGTTTCTCTGCCATTTGAGGTCCGGATTGTATTCGGCCGTATATGGCTGAGTGTAATAGACATACCGAGAAGCACCTTCTTTGCCGTACGAATAGCCGAAAGTCTGCACATCGCGATACTCCTGCTCAGGATACAATATGTAGAAAGAAGGCAGTTTCTCCGTCACGCCCCAGCCTCCTCTGAAAGAGAGATTGTCATTTATCTTCCATTTGGCGTTCAGACGAGGGGAAAGGGTGTTCATATTGTCGTATTCGGAGTCTTTTATGAATATGTTTTCGAGACGCAGACCCGCACCCACCGTGACACTTGTCTCGCCGACCGGAAAAGTCAGATTGTCTTCCAAATAGAGGGAGAGATTGTGCATATAAGGATAGTCCCCGTATGCTCTCGGACGGTAGCCGTTTGCGGCGAGAGAAGGGTCTTTGTAGTACTCACCCTTGCCCACGTTGCCGTCAGCCTTCCACTGAACACCGGCCTTGAGCACGCTCTTCAAGTCGCCCCAATGGGAAAGCCAGTCGTATTTGAGCGAAGCGGCATAATCCAGTTCTTCGGAGTCGATAATCTGATCTGCGTAATATGTCAGCGGCAGAGCCGTGGCAAGATAATAGCCTTCCACCTCGGAATGGACCGCAGGTTGGGATGAGGCGTAAGAATTGTAGCTGTGATTCTTGCTCTTCTGGTCGTGATAGTAGATTGATCCTTCGAGAGACAGATTGGTCACCCAGCTTTTGTTGAGCAGCCAGACTGTCTTGAAATGAGGGGTGAAGA
>JBAYFJ010000098.1:0-7474 GCA_041667245.1 Bacteroidales bacterium
TGAAGGCTCTGCTCCGTACAGAGGAATCAAAGCGTAAAGCAGCGACCAGACCACCAGCGGCACAAGCACCCTGACAAATCTTTTCTTGAAAAAAGCCGAAGCACTGCCTTTTAGAGGGAACAGAAGGAAACTTGACGTGATAACGAAAAGTGGCACCGCTGCTCTGAAAGCGGAATCAATCAGCGTGACCAGCAACGCGTTTGTGGAATTTAAGATAAAGGTTCCTTTGCCTCCGAGATAAAACGGCTCGCAAGAATGGATGATGATGACCATAAAGCAGGCTATCACTCTCAAATAGTCAAGGAATACGATTCTGTCTGTCTTAATCATTCTGAAAAAACTATGTTAGAAGTACAACAATTTATCAAAAATAGGAAGGAATCGCCACAAAAACAAACAAAATAATACCGCAAAATGCAAATTCTCGTTTTTGTTGAGATAATGTCTTAATTTAGTTGTCAGCATTAATCGGATTGGTTTGACAATAGTCAGACTTCAAATGCCGTAACCCGATTGTTTTGATTTGATAACATTTATTTTTACCTTTAGATGCTTTTAGATTAACAGCATTAAATTAAACCAAATAAATGTCTTCAAAAAAACTATTGTTGGGCGATGAGGCAGTCGCGCTGGGAGCTTTGCACGCCGGTCTCTCAGGAGTGTACGCTTATCCGGGCACCCCGTCAACTGAAATCACCGAGTTCATCCAGAACAACCCTCTGGCGAAACAGAGAGGCATTCACAGCCGCTGGTGTACAAACGAGAAGACGGCTATGGAAGCCGCTTTGGGAATGTCCTATTCCGGAAAGAGAGCTTTGGTGTGTATGAAACACGTGGGGATGAACGTCTGCGCCGACGCTTTCGTTAACTCCGCGATAACGGGTGTCAAAGGCGGACTTGTGGTTCTGGCCGCGGACGACCCTTCGATGCATTCCTCTCAGAACGAGCAGGATTCCAGATTCTATGGAAAATTTGCGATGGTTCCGATTTTCGAACCTTCAGACCAGCAGGAAGCCTACGATCTTGTGGAAACGGCTTTCTCTTTGTCTGAAAAGGTTGGACTTCCAGTGATGTTTCGCATCGTAACCCGTCTGGCCCACTCAAGGGCCGCCGTCACGATAAAAGACAAAGCGAGAGAATGCAACGAATTCAACCCCGACAACGGAAAGAACTGGATTCTTCTGCCTGCGATAGCCAGAAAGCAGTATCTCGTTCTTTTGAGCAAACAGGAAGAGATTGAGAAATCGGCTGAGGTCTCAAGCTGTAACTCATTGGAAATTATTGATGGAAAGGGGCTTGGAATCGTCGTGTGCGGAATCGCGCGCAACTATGTCAAAGAAGCTGCGCCTAAAGGCATATCAGCGATACTTAAAATATCCCAATATCCGCTGCCTGTCAAGAAGATACTCAAACTTGCGGAAATAAGTGACGGCATTCTTGTAGTTGAAGACGGACAGCCTTTTGTGGAAGAGCGGATTCCGGCTATTCTCGGTGCGGGCTACCCGGTCTACGGCAGGCTAAGCGGAAGGCTTCCGCGAACCGGAGAACTGAATCCCGACAATGTGGCAGCGGCACTCGGAGTCAGCCGGGAAATCACTTTCAAGGCAGCGGACAACGTGGTGGGCCGTCCTCCGGCTCTATGTCAGGGATGCGGGCACAGAGATGTCTACAAAGCCCTCAATGAAGTGGCAGCTGACTATTCTGGGGCAAGAATATTCGGAGACATCGGCTGTTACACGCTTGGTGCCCTTCCCCCTTTCCGCTCGCTGTCGAGCTGCGTGGATATGGGCGCATCCATCACTATGGCCAAAGGGGCCGCGGACGCAGGTCAGTTTCCTTCCATAGCCGTCATCGGTGACTCCACTTTCACCCATTCCGGAATGACGGGACTGCTGGATGCGGTGAATGACAAATCCAACATCACCGTAGTCATCTCGGACAATCTCACGACCGCTATGACGGGAGGGCAGGATTCTGCCGGCACCAACAAATTCGAACAGATCTGCAGAGGCCTCGGAGTGGAACCTGAGCACATCAGAGTCGTGATTCCGCTGCCTAAGAATATGGCAGAGATCACAAAGGTCATAAGAGAGGAAATCAGCTACTGCGGAGTGTCGGTGATAATCCCGAGAAGAGAATGCGTTCAGGTGGCAAGCCGCAAGGCTCGCAAGAAATTATGCGACAAAAAATGAAAAAGAACATCATACTTTCAGGCGTCGGTGGACAAGGCATCCTTTCGATCGCCACGGTCATAGGAGAGGCTGCGACCGATGCCGGCCTTCATCTGAAACAGGCGGAGGTACACGGAATGAGTCAGAGAGGAGGCGACGTCCAAAGCAATCTCAGACTCAGTGACGATGAGATATTCAGCGACCTCATTCCAAAGGGAGAGGCTGACCTCATAATATCAATGGAACCTATGGAGGCTCTGCGCTACGTGCCTTTCTTGAGCAAAGACGGCTGCGTGGTCTCTTCTTCCGAGCCTCTGGTGAACATTCCGGATTATCCTTCCAAAGAGGCTTTGCTTCAAGAATTGAAGGTCCTTGACAATGTCGTTCTGATGGACATTGAGGCAATCGCATCAGATAGCAATATTCCTAAAAGCGCCAATATGATTCTTCTCGGGATGGCTTCCCGTTTCTTGGGGATTCTCACTCCTGAACAGCTGAGGGACGCAATAGGGAAGATCTTTGCGATAAAAGGCGAAAAGATTGTCTGCGACAACTGCAAGGCTTTCGACATCGGACTGGAGGCCGTAAAAGGGAAATGAGAATCTTCAGCGAACAACTGGTCGAGCAGGCTTGCCGCGAGCAGAAGGTCAAGGATCTTTCAGAGGCCACTATAGGTGAAGTCTTGTTAGTAGCCCAATATCTTGAGAAAAAGACGGGAATCCCTTTCATTAGGATGGACCAGGGATCTCCTGGCCTACCTGTCAATCATTTCGGGGTGGAGGCGGAAATAAAGGCTCTTAATGCAGGCGTGGGGTCACAATATCCCCCTGCCGCAGGTGTTCCCGAACTGAAAAACGCCGCTCACGAATTTGTGAAGGCCTTCATTGACGTGGACATAAGCCCGCGTTCCTGCATTCCTACAACAGGCTCGGTGGAAGGCTCTTTCGGCAGTTTCATCGCATGCGCCCGGAGACTGCCCGGAAAGGACAAAATTCTTTTCATCGACCCGGGCTTTCCCATTCAGAAATCGCAGCTCAGAATCCTCGGAATAAGATGGAAAGAATTCGACATTTTTCCGTACCGCGGGACTGCCCTGAGAGGCAAACTTGAGGAAGAGATGAAGGACGGAAGCATAGCTGCCATAGTCTATTCCAATCCCGACAATCCGGCATGGATCTGTCTGGAAGAGGAGGAACTGAGGATAATTGGGGATGTGGCCACAAAATATGACGCTGTCGTTATGGAGGATCTTGCCTATTTCTGTATGGACTACCGCAGGGATCTGGGACATCCTTTCGTCCCTCCGTATCTTCCGACCGTGGCCCGCTACACAGACAACTACATTTTACTGCTGTCTGCTTCTAAGATATTCAGTTACGCTGGGCAGCGAATCGCTCTTGCGTGCGTCAGCGACAAGCTATTCGACCGGCACTACCCGGCGATGGAGGAGCGCTACAGGGATTCGGGGATATTCGGACAAACTTTCACGGCTTCCATTCTGTATATGATCACGAGCGGCTGCACTGCGACGACTCAGTACGCTTATGCCGAAATGCTTCGTCTTTCCTGCGAAGGGAAAATCAATTTCGTGGAGGACACTCGGGAATACGAGCGCAGGGCTGCCAAGATGAAGAAGATTTTCTGCGACAACGGTTTCCACATCGTCTATGACCGGGATGTGACCCGGAAGGTTGGGGATGGATTTTTCTTCACTATCGGCTACGACGGCCTGACAGGAGGTGCGCTTTTGAAGGAATTGATGTACTACGGGGTCAGCAGCATATCCCTGTCCACTACCGGCAGCAGGCAGAACGGGGTCAGAGGGTGCACCAGTCGTATGAGAGAAGAACTTTATCCGGTACTGGAAGAAAGAATGAGGGCTTTTAATGAAGATCACAGCTATGATTTGGAACGAAAATAAGGAATGTATGCCGCGCGAGGATATGAGGGCCTTGCAAGGGAAACGGCTTCACAAAATAGTGGACTATGTCTATCACAACGTGCCTTTCTACCGAAAGAAACTTCAGGAAATGGACATTCGTCCGGACGATATTAATTCTATCGATGACATCGAGCTTCTGCCTTTCACAACTAAGAAGGATCTGAGGGACAATTATCCTTTCGGCATGCAGGCGGCGCCCCAGAGCGAAATCGTGAGAATCCACGCTTCCTCAGGTACCACGGGGAATCCGACCATTGTCGGCTACACTCGAAAGGACATAGGGGTCTGGAGCGAATGTATGGCTCGCTGTCTGACTTCTTTCGGAGTGACTCGAGACGACATATTCTCAGTCGCCTACGGTTACGGGCTTTTCACCGGAGGCCTCGGAGCGCATTACGGGGTCGAGACCATCGGCGCATCGGTGGTTCCGGCTTCGACGGGCAACACCGAAAAACACGTCAGACTTATCAGGGATCTTGGGATCACCGGTATCGCCTGCACTCCGAGTTACGCATTGTATCTTGCTGAGACTATGGACACTATCGGCATTTCAAAAGAGCAGATTAAGCTTAGAGTCGGGGCTTTCGGTGCGGAGCCTTGGACCGAGAATATGAGGGAGGAGATCCAGAACAGACTCGGTCTCAAGGCTTACAATCTCTACGGTCTTAGCGAGATTATGGGGCCTTGCGTAAGTTACGAATGCGAGTGTCAGGAAGGGTCTCACATCTGTGAGGACCACTTTTTCCCGGAGATTATCAATCCTCAGACGTTGGAGAGGGTTCATGACGGGGAGATCGGTGAGCTTGTGTTCACTACTCTCACCAAAGAGGGGATGCCATTGCTTCGTTACAGAACAAGGGATTTGTGCTCATTGCTGCCAGGGAAGTGCGAGTGCGGGAGAACGGCGGTGAAGATGAGCAGAATAGTGGGCAGAAGCGATGATATGCTCATAATCAGGGGAATTAACGTGTTCCCGAGCCAGGTAGAGAGCGTGGTTCTGAGTATGAAGGAATTCGCTCCTCATTATCTTCTTGTCATCGACCGTGTCAACAATCTTGACACTCTTCAGATCCAGGTCGAGTTGAGGCCGGATTATTTCACTGAGAATTTCGACACAATAGCCACTTTCCAGGAGCTTCAGAAGAAGCTTGCCGGCAAACTGAAAAGCGTCCTTTCTATCAGCGCTCAGGTGCAGCTCAAGGCTCCCGGGACGATTGAGAGGAGTCAGGGAAAGGGAAAATTCGTTTTGGACAAACGTAATCTAAAATAATATGAGCTATCCAAAGTACTTCAATCCCGAAATGGAGACGCTGACTCGTCCACAGATCGAGAAACTTCAGCTGGAAAGATTGCAGGACACGGTGAGGCGTTGCGCCAATTCTCCTTTCTACGACAAAAGGTTCAAGGAAATTGGGCTCAAGCCGGACGGCGTAAAGTGTCTGGACGACTTGATGAGGATTCCGTTCACCACTAAACAGGATCTCCGGGACACCTATCCCTTCGGAATAGCATCCATTCCTATCGAGAAATGTGTGCGACTTCATTCTTCAAGCGGAACCACGGGCAATCCCGTGGTGGTGCTTCATTCGGCCAAAGACCTTGACCAATGGGCCAATGCTTTGGCTCGTTGCCTGTGGATGGTAGGCTGCCGTCCTGAGGACGTCTTTCAGAACACTTCGGGCTACGGGATGTTTACGGGAGGGCTGGGCTTCCAGTATGCAGCTGAGAAACTCGGTATGCTCACTGTGCCTGCCGGCGCTGGTAACACCGCGAGACAGCTTAAGTTTTTCAAGGATTTCGGAACCACTGTGGTGCACGCTATCCCAAGTTATGCGGCAAGGCTTTTCGAGGTGATGCAGGAGGAGGGGATTGACCCTCGCAGGGACCTGAAACTCAGGACGCTGGCCATCGGTGCGGAGCCTCACAGCGAGGAACAGAGACGTCGAATCGAGGAAATGCTCGGGGTTAAGGCTTACAATTCTTTCGGAATGTCGGAGATGTGCGGTCCGGGTGTGGCTTTCGAGTGTCCCGAACAGAACGGGATGCACGTCTGGGAGGACTATTATATTGTGGAGATCATCGACCCGGACACTTTGGAGAGGGTTCCTGACGGGGAGATGGGGGAATTGGTTCTGACCACTCTCAACCGTGAGGCAATGCCTCTACTGCGTTACCGGACAAGGGATTTGACTAGGATTCTTCCGGGAGAGTGTCCCTGCGGCAGGCATCATAAGAGGATTGACAGGATGAAGGGGCGTTCGGATGATATGATTATTCTCAAAGGGGTGAACATTTTCCCTATTCAGATTGAGCAGGTGCTGATGAGGTTTAAGGAGCTGGGTGAGGATTATCTCATTGTGCTTGAGACTCTTGAGGATAATGATTCTATGACGGTGGAGGTGGAGTTGAGTCAGATGTTCACTGATGATTACGGTCGTCTCGATGCCCTTACCAAGGAGATTCAGAGACGGCTTCGAGATGAGATTCTGGTTACTCCGCGGATACGTCTGGTGCAGCGGGGCTCTCTTCCAAAGAGTGAGGGCAAGGCTGTGAGGGTTAAGGATTTACGAAAACAATACTAATATTCTTGCGTTATGACTATACATCAACTTTCCGTTTTTCTTGAGAATAAGGCCGGTACTCTGGTCAATTTGTTTGAAACTCTCAAGAAGGCTAAGATTCAATTGATTGCCACTACTGTGGCTGACACGGTGGAGTACGGTATCTGCCGAATTGTGTGCACTGAGCCGCTTAGGGCTTACGAGACTCTGAAGAAGGCGGATGTGGCTGTGACTCTTTCGGATGTGTTTGCTATTGAGATGGACAACAAGCCTGGCAGTGCGGCCGACGCCATCAGCATCATCTCCAAGGAGGGCATCGCCATCACTTACCTTTACAGTTTCATCATCGGTGGCAAGGGTGTTCTCATCCTCCGCACTGACAATGCTAACAAGGCCAAAGAGGTCATTCTTCTGAACCATCTACGCCTGATCGCCGAAACCGATCTCGCAAAACTGGTCTGACGCACGAAAATCTGTCTGACCCTTTGACATCAAAACGTCTGCAGGGCAGACGTAGATTGCGACATCTTGCGATGTCGAGTCCGATGTCTAATCCCCCGCCAGCAAAGCTGGCTGCCCCCGAGGGCGATGCGCTGACATTCGTCAGCGGTCGGCTGACGCCGACTATCTGTCAAAGGGTAGCGGCTCTTTTTCCGGAATCGGCAACCAGTTTCGATTTTTTTCACACTTTTCAGTGTTTTGTAAGTGTGGCTGCTATTCACCGTTTAATTCATATTTCGTGCTTTAATAGTTCTTAGTATCAATTCATTAAGGTTTTTTTGACAACGCATTTTTTGGCA